>JAIVIG010000321.1 GCA_020200675.1 Actinomycetota bacterium | reverse complement strand
ACTCGGCGCCTTTGCCGGTGCCGACCATGATCGAGGTCGGCGTCGCCAGCCCCATCGCGCACGGGCAGGCGATGATGAGCACCGCGACGAAGTTGAGCAGCGCGAAAGTGAAGGCGGGCTCGGGGCCGAAGGCGAGCCACACGAAGAAGACGAGGGCTGCTATCACCATGACCACCGGCACGAAGACGCCGCTGATCCTGTCCGCCAGGCGCTGGATGGGGGCCCTGGACCCCTGCGCCTCCTCGACCATCTCTATGATCCGGCTCAAGGCCGTGTCCTTGCCGACCCTGGTGGCCTCGAAGCGGAACGAGCCACTGGTGTTCAGCGTCGCCCCGATGACCTCGTCCCCCGCCCTCTTGACGACGGGCATGGGCTCGCCGGTGATCATGGCCTCGTCCACCGCCGACTCCCCGGAGACGACCCGGCCGTCAACGGGGATCTTCTCACCCGGCCTCACGACCACGACATCGCCAACTTCGACGTCCTCGACGGGCACATCCAATTCCTCGCCGTCTCGCACGACGCGCGCCGTCTTTGCCCGGAGCCCGGCGAGCTTTTTTATGGCCTCGCTGGTGCGCCCCCGGGCCCGCGCCTCGAGGAGCCTTCCCAGGAGGATGAGCGTGATGATGAGGGCCGACGTGTCGAAGTACACGTCGGCCCTCCCGGCCGCGAAGAGCCCCGGCGCTAGAGTGGCGACCGCGCTGTAGAGGTACGCCGCGCTCGTCCCGACCGCCACCAGCGTGTTCATGTCGGCGCTTGCGTGCCTCAAAGAGCCCCAGGCGCCCCGGTAGAACCGCCACCCGGCCCAGAACTGCACCGGCGTGGCGAGAATGAGCAGCCCGAAGTTGAGCCACCCCATCGGGACGGGCACCCCGAACCCGAACATGTGCGGCAGGCTGCCGATCAGGATCAAGGCCGTGAGAAACGCGGCGGCCAGGAAGTGGCTCCGGAGCTTCCGGTACTCCCTCGCGTGGGTTTCCTCGGTGTCCTCCTCTTCCTCCCGAACGACGCCGTATCCCGCACCCTCGACGGCTTGTTCGAAATCCCGGACCCCCGCAACGCCCGGATCGTACTCCACCATCGCCTTCTCGGTCGCGAAGTTCACGCCGGCCATACGGACACCATCCGTCCCCGAGAGGGCCTTCTCGACCCGGCGCGCACACGCCGCGCACGTCATCCCCGAGACGGGAATAGAGACCCTGCGCAAGTCCTCACTCATACCGGAAACCTCCAGCTCACCAGAAGAGCTTACTATACCCCCCCGCCCTATACAAGAGATAGGGTAATGCCAGATCTCTGGGGAGGGGTAGAACGCTGGAGTTGCGTCCGTTGGCGGCAGGGATCACGTGGTGGATGGAGTCCATGTGGTCACCTCCCAACGAGCCGGACGACTTGCGGGCCCGCATCAGGCAAGGTCCGCCTTCCGTCGACTGAGGTTGACGCCGGCCGGCGGCTACCTCTTGCGGGTGTCGTTGAGGATCTCGAAGATCTCCTCGATCAGCGCTTCGCGCTTGTCGGGGGGGAGGTCGCGGGGGTGGATCGTCTGTTTGTCTGACTGGAGGTTGCGGAGAGAGGCCTCTTCCGCGAGGTACTGGTCTATCAGGCGGACGATGGCGTCCACCTTCTCGCGGGGGAGGCCGTCGCCGCCGCGGGTCAGTCTGCTCCACATCTTATCTGCATCCCTCCTTGGCGGGGTGTGGTGCCGCGGGAGATTATACCGTCCGGCATCAGGCCGGTCGGGAGACCGCGCGGCGGGTGTAGGACCTCTCTTCGGAGGGGGCGAAGCTACCGGGGTCCTGCCAGGCGTAGGTCGTTATGCGGAGGGTGCGCTCGTCTATGGCCACCAGGTTGAAGCTCGAGGCGCGCCCGGGGCGGAGGCGGTTCGAGATCGTCCCTGCGGTCGAGATGACGAGGCCGTGGACGCCCCTCTCGACGTTGTGGATGGCCTGCAGGTGGTCGTGGCCGCAGAGGATCAGCTCGGTGCCGAGGTCGGCGAAGGCGTGGAGGGCCTGCTCGGTGTTGGCGAGCCCGTGGCGGCCCGTGAGCTCTCCCCTTATGGGGTTGTGGTGGATCATGACGATGCGGGCGGCGTCGGGGGAAGCGCTCTTGAAGATCTCCCTCACGCGTTCGATGTCCGCTCGCTTGACGTGACCGATCACGCCGAGGTCCCGGAAGCGTTTGGTGAGCGAACCGCGGACGATGCCGTGGGCCGTGTTGACGCCCGCTATGACCGCCCCCGGCACCTCCAGGGAAGGGCTCAGATTCTCCGAGATGAACCTGGTGTACCGGGAGTACTTGAAGTTGTGGGCCTGCTGTCGGAACAGGCCGCCCATGTTGCGGGCCACGGCCCCGAGCCAGCGGATGTCGTGGTTGCCGGGGATGACGACGTAGGGCGCCACCTCCTCGATCTTGTCCAGATACTCGCGGGCCTGCACGAACTCTTTCTTCGTGCAACGCTGCGTGAGATCCCCGGAGATCGCGACCGCGTCCGGCCCTATCTCCGCGATAAGCTCCCTCAAAGAATTTAGACGCTCGGACGAAGCGGGTCGCCCAAAGTGGAGGTCCGAGACGTGCAGTACCGTGGTCACGGAGACAGATTCTACCCGGATGTACGGGATCGGGAAACCCGGCCGGCCCACTCCTCGATGGTGAGGGCTTCAACGCCGAACGTCTCTCGCAAGGCGGGAGACTCGGAGGCGTATCCTGCGGCGTCGAAGAGGGCGAACATGCTCGCCAGCTCCTCGATCGGGGATGAAAAGCGCCCGGCCAGGCGCATCACGGAGAGCGGTGGGTGGAGCACGGTTATCCTCTTACCCCGAACCGTCGAAAAACGGCGATACGCTTCATCGAAGGTGGCGGTGTCCTGACCGGCGAGCTCATGAGGGCCGGTTATGTCCTTCTCGAAGGCAGCGACGGCGGCGCGGGCCACGTCGCTCGCGGAGATCCAAGCCACCCGATGCCGCTGGCGGCCTGGCACGAAGGCCACCGGTCCGCTCGACGCCAGTAGCAGGGTCTCCATGAACATGACCGGGCGCAGAACGGTCGCGGAGATGCCGTTCGCACCGAGCAGCGCCGCCTCGAAGCGCGCTTTCTCTCGGAAGGTGCCGACCCTTTGCGCCAGGGGATGATCCACGAGCAACGCCGAGTTGTATACGAAGCGGCGCACGCCGGCCTCTCGCGCCGCCTGGAGCAGGTTGACGTTACCACGATGCTCGACCTCCTCGGCCTCTCGCCCCGTCCCGGCGGAGAGCGCGGAGAAGACGCCCGCGCAGCCGTCGAGGGCCGGCGCGAGCGTCTCGGACTTCGTCACGTCGCCGACGGCCACCTCGGCGCCAAGAGAGCGCAAGCTTCCAGCCTTCCCGGCGCTACGCACGAGGGCGCGGACCTCGTGGCCGGCTTCGAGGAGGTGGCGGACCGCCGCGCCCCCGACCCGGCCCGTGGCGCCGGCGACCAGGATCTTCACGTCCTGAAGCTCTCCAGGAAGTCCTTCAGGGCCGCGTTGAAGCCCTCCGGGGCTTCGAGGTTCGAGAGGTGCCCCGCGCGGGGGAGGGTAACGTGGCGGGAGGCAGGGATCTTCTCTGCCATCGCGCGCATGACCTCGGGAGAGGAGATCCCATCCTCCTCGCCGCCGATGACCAGCGTGGGGACCTCTATCTTCCCCAAAAGCGGGGTCGAGTCCGGGCGCTCGCGCATGGCGCCCAGAGCCGCGACGACGCCGTTGGGGTTGCTCTCCAGGATCATGGCGCGAACCTTCTCGACGACCGTTTCGTTGCGCTCTAAGGTATCGGGGGCGAGGAGGCGTTGCATCTGGAGCTCGATCAGGACCTCCACCCCCTCATCGGCGACGCGGCGGGCCATCTTCTTGCGGTTCTCTCTCATCTCCTCGGAGTCAGGCTCGGCGCGGGTGTTGGCGAGGATGAGGCCGGATATCCGCTCCGGGAACAGCCTCAGGCACTCGAAGGCGACGTAGCCGCCCATCGAGACGCCACCAAGGACGACGCGATCCAGCTTCAGGCGGTCGAGGAGCCCACGGACCCCTTCGGCGTAGTAGCGGACGTCGGGCTGGGCGGGGACGCGCGGGGAGCGCCCGAAGCCAGGGTAATCCGGGGTGATGAGGCGACAAAGCCCGGCGAGGTCCTCCGCCTGGGGCTCGAACATCCTGCTGTCGAGCGGGAAGGCGTGGAGCAGGACGACGGGGGGTCCCTCCCCGAACTCCCTGTACGACATCATCCCACCGGAGGTCCTGCTATCCGCCACGCTCTCTCCTTTCGATCAGCACTTCAGCTAGTCAGCATCCTAGGCATCAGGTTTCAGGCAGCAGGTTACAGGTTTTTGCTGATGCCTGAAGCCTGTGACCTGTAGCCTCCTCTTTGCTGAAATGCTGACCGGCTGATGGCTATTATTTGTAGATTCGCCCCGAGCGATTTGGAGGTTGAGTGATGTGGCACGAATCGAGTCAGAGCGAGGGAGGATAGCCGATGGAAGCCTTAGATCTCACCCGGCTGCTCTCCGGGCACGACTTTTCAGAAGAACCGTACCTGGAGTTCCTGCGCGTGCCGTCGCTCAGCGTCGGCCTGTACGTGCTGCCGGCCGGGACGGCAGATCCCCAGCAGCCGCACACCGAGGACGAGGTCTACCACGTCGTGGGCGGGAGGGCGCGTATCCGGGTCGGCGCGGAGGACCGCGCGGTGGAGGCTGGTATGGTGGTGTTCGTCGAGGCCGGGGCGGACCATTGGTTCCACGCCATCGAGGAGGACCTGACCGTGCTCGTCTTCTTCGCCCCAGCCGAGGGTTCGAGAGGAGAGCGATGATCCGGGTGCACGACTTCCCCCCGCCCGCCTATAGGGGCGTCGAAAAGGTGCGGGTGATAGGCTGGGCAACCATGATAGCTGTCGGAGCCACTTTAGCGTACCTCTTGGAGAGCGCCATAGTCATTGTGTTGTGTTCCCTATGGGTCGTGGCGTTGCTGGATATCCAGAGCCAGATGCGCAGAGGGGCTTATTCGCACAAGACCCTGGTGTTCATAGCCATAGTCATATCCGTCCTCGCCGTTTGCCTGATTGTCACGGCGCGCACCTTTTTTATCGGTAGCAGCGAGCCTCTTAGCCCTTGGAGCGAGTGGGGGATTAGGCTTGGAAGCTGAGGAGGTCGCCCCGGCTACCGCAGGAGCTCGGGAGGGCTCAGAGCGGCGCTGGTGGCGAAGGTGGTTGGGATGAGCGGTAGACCGTACTCGGCGTTGGGAGAGGTGCTGGACGAGTTGGCGCGGAAGCGCGACGTGCGCGGCCCACACAGAATCGCCAACTACGTGAAGGCGCGCTTCCCGGACGCGCCGTCGGGGGTCGCGGTCAGCAAGTGGATGTACGGGGAAGCGTCCCCGACGCCTGAGAACGTGCGGAGGTTCGCCGAAGCCTTCGAGCTATCGGAGGGGGAGAAAACCACCTTGTCTTTCGCGTTCACCTACGGCCAAGAGCCGCCGAAAGATGTATAGCCCTGCCCTGGCACCGGGACGGGAGAATAGAAATAAGCCGGAGCCCCGTAGGACCCAGGCTCGTGTCTACCCCTACAGGTACCGCAGCGCAACGAACGCGAGGGCGGCCCCCACAGCGATGCCGAGGGCGAGCCGCGCAATCAGCCTCGCGACACGCTGGCGGTTCACCCACGCTCTCCTCTCACGGTAAGGGACCAGGGTTCCTAGTGTAAGGATACCCCGGCTCGACCCTGTACCTACCGCTCGCCTCCGTTGCACCTGCGGCAAGGCACGCGCTCTATTACCGCGACGTGCTCATCCTCGCCCTCGAAGCCAAGGTAGATCCATCCCTCGTAGCAGCCGTGGGGTGTCTCCTCAGGGGTACGGGCGGGGACTTTCTCTTGGGAGCTTCGCTGGCGTAGAATGTTGGTGTCCACAGCGTTCCTCCTTTGGTGACTGTGATTGCGGCGGGGAGCTGGTGGAGCGGCCCAGGAGACAATCGCAGGCGTAAGCTCGAGATTCACCGTGGCTCTCAATTAGACGAAAGGGGAAAACCGGCATGGACGAGCAGAGAAACCGCCATCCTTTCCACATGTACGAAGCCATCTTCGCGCAACCCGAGGCGTTCGTCCGCGTCCTCGAGAAAAACGGAGCGGCGGTGGACGAGTTCGCCGCCGACGCATCCTCCTGCGAGCGGCTGTTCCTCGTCGGCATCGGAACCTCGTATCACGCGACCCGGGTGGGCGAGCACCTCTTCCGGGAGTACGGCGGCGGTTTGGATGTGCGGGCGATCCACGCCTTCGACTTCGCGCTCTACGGCCCGGAGCTTACGCCTCGGGATTGCGTCGTGGGCGTCAGCCACCGCGGGACCAAGCGCTACACCGCCCGCGCGCTGCAGCGCGCCCTCGAGTCGGGCTGCCGGACGGCGCTGGTGACCGGGGAAGGGGCTTCGGTTTCGGTACAGACCGGCGCGGTCTTCAGGACGGTAGCGCAGGAGAGGTCGGCGGCGCACACCGTGAGCTACACGGCCGCGGTCTCCATCCTGGCCCATCTCGCCTCTCGCATCGGGTACCACCGGACCGGCTCGGAGACCCTACCGGAGACCTTCTTGCGGAATGAGCTTCCGGCGGCGCTGGGCGCGGCGCTCGGCGCGGAGGAAAGGGTCGCATCTCTCGCCCGCGAGCACCTGACTTGCCGCAGGATCTGGATTCTCGGCGGCGGCCCGAGCGCAGTTACCGCCGAGGAGGTGGCGTTGAAGATCAAGGAGACCTCCTACCTGCAGGCCGAGGGCACGTCCACGGAGACGATGCTGCACGGGCCCTTCCAGTGCGTCGAGGCAGAGG
>JAIVIG010000258.1 GCA_020200675.1 Actinomycetota bacterium | reverse complement strand
CGTGGAGCTCGTCACCAGCACCGGCCCTATCGAGAGGTTCATCTCCGGGATGTTCCCGCCCGACCTCTCGGCCAGAACCCTGCAAACCACCGGTCAGGGCATCCTCGAGACCTTCCATATGTCGTTCCTCGGCGCGCTTATCGGGGCCGTGATCGCCTTCCCGCTGGCCGCCTTCGCGACGGGAGAGGAGGCCACGACCGGCGCCTCGCGCGGTGAACGCCTCTTAAAGGTCGTCCCCTACCACCTCTCGCGCTTCGTCCTGAACGTCTTCCGCTCCGTGCCCGACATCCTGTGGGCGCTGGTCTTCGTGGTGGCCCTGGGGCTGGGTCCATTCCCCGGCACCCTCGCCCTCGCGGTCCACTCGGCCGGCATCCTAGGCAAGCTCTTGAGCGAGACGCTGGAGGCAGTGCCGTCCCGTCCGGTCGAGGCTTTGCAGGCGACGGGGGCGGGGGCGCTGCAGGCCTTCCTCTTCGGACGAGTGCCGCAGGCGATAAGCGGCTTCACCTCGCTCACGCTCTACCAGTGGGAGTGCAACATCCGCTCGGCGACCATCCTGGGCTTCGTCGGGGCTGGAGGGATAGGGCAGCAGATCCTGATCTCCATGAACCTCTTCGACTACCCGAAGGTCGCCACGCTCGTCGGAGCGACGATAATCGCCGTGCTCCTCGTGGACCGCTTCTCGGCGGCGGTGCGCAGGAGGCTCGTTTATTAGCTATCAGCCCTCAGCCTTCAGCTTTCAACTTCTTGCTGGAGGACACTGCGGGCGTACCCGATGAGAGCGCAAGGGATGGAGCGGTCTGAGGAGCTTCGTTTCGTGACCTACCTCTCTCCCGGTATACCTCGAGCGTTCTTCGAGGCGGTCGTCGAGCACGTGCGGCGAGCGTTGGGGCAGCGAGCTTCGCTCTCGGTGGAAACGCGGGTCTCGGGGCCGATGAGGGGGGCCGCCGACCCGTTCTCGAAGGGAGAGGTCGACGTCGGTTTTGTGTGTGCCCCTTCGTTCTTCTGGCTACGCGAGATGGAGGACCCGCCGGTGGAGTTGCTTCCGGCGGCGCCGGTGTTTGGTGATGGCCGGGCGTCGGGACGGCCCGTCTACTTCTCCGAGGTCGTCGTGCGCCGCGAGAGCCCGGCCAGGTCCTTTCTCGACCTTAGGGGCAGCTCGTGGGCCTACAACGACCCGTGCTCTCTAAGCGGCTACTACAACTTGTTGAAGAAGCTGGCGGAGATTGGCGAGTACGGGGGTTTCTTTAGCCGGGTGTGTTGCTCCGGGTCGCACCTGGCGCTAACCGGGGCACCCGGAGTTTTGGTTTCTGAAACGGCACCTGGGGACCGTTCCCGATCCAACCGGTGGTGATCCGCTCGGGCCTCGATGGAGAACTGAAGGAACGCCTGCGCGCCATACTGCTGTCGATAGGCGCGGACCCGCACGTCCCCCCCACCCTCGCCGGGTTCGGCCTGGAGCGCTTCGCCCCCGTTGCCTACGAGCACTACTTCCCCGAAGAACGGGCCCTGCGAAAATGCGAGCGCGCGTTGGGTGCCCGGCTGCGCTGAGCCCTGATCCACGGGCGAGCGTCGACTGGTGCTTCACGGCCGAAGATGCGCGAATCGAGTTCCGGGGGCCTGTCTTTGCTCGCGCGAGAAGACGCATTTAATCCATTGTTAATGTAATCGGGGTGCGTGATAGGACACCGGTAGGATATATTTCCGTTAGCGGGAAGGTACATTTACGCCGGTACACACAGAGCTGTGTCGGCGTTACCGGGAGGAGGTTGTGGATGAACGCTACTGAGGCAAGCGGGGTCCGCTCGCGCATAGGCCCCGTCCAGATCGGGATAATCCTTCTGGCCCTGTTGTCGGGCGGAATCCACATCTACATATGGTTCATCGAAGGTATCTTCTCGGGGTTGCCGCAGGAAGAACAGATGGGACCGACGTACCAGTTCCTGTTCGTCGGCAACTTCTTCGGCTTTACGACTCTGGCCGCCGCCCTGCTTATACCCATCTCCCTGGTGGCGCGCCTTCGCCCCCTCGTGCGCGTGGCGCTGATCGCGATGGCCATGGCCTCCATCGCATCGTACTTCCACGTGGGTTTCTACGACACCTTGGGCAACGCCACTCAGATCATCGAGGCCCTGCTCATCGCGCTGGTGACGGTCGACGCGGGCATGTCCGACTTCAGGGAGGAGCTTGCCGGGCGGTAAACATCGGCCCGAACCCTACGATGTACGGGGAAAACAACACGACGAAGGAGGCGAAGATATGCGCGGTATGCTCGGCGCGATCGTGCAGTTAGTGATCGGCCTCGTGACCGGAACCGTGATGTTTCTGGTCATGCAGCCACTGATTTGAAGAAGGAGGCGAAACGTGCAGGACAGAAACGAGAGCAGCGCGGGTACCGTCCAGCTGGTGACGCTGGCGATCGTCGCCCTGGTTCTAACCGTACTGGTTTTGATCTTACTGACCGTCACGAGTCAAATTTTTCCGCCCTGGTCTGCTTACTTGGGCTAGCTCTTACGCTCGGCAGGTCAGAAGGTGTGGCTGGCCGGAACCGCTGGTGGAGTACGCTCGCAACGCTTCGAACGCGGGCCGGGGCGCGAGCGCCGTTCGATGGTCCGCACCTCATGGCGGTGGCAGGGCTTCTCGGGCATCCTCTGGTTGCAAGGTAACCGAAGCCGGTGATACATTCCGTCTTTCACTCCTTTTACGAGAAGAGGCCTGGATGCGGACGATCGATTGGTTCGACGGGAAGATCGAGATACATTGGCGAGGCTATCTCCAGTGCGGCGTCTCTGCTCGCCTCCACCCGTCCCACCGCCGTGAACCTCAAGTGGGGGATCGAGCGAGTCAGGAAAGTCTACGACCCCACGCGTCCCCAAAGCGCTGATGAAGTGATCGAGCGGGCTCGCGAGATGGTCGCCGAGGACGAGAAGATAAACCGCCTCATCGGCGAGATCGGCGCGGATCTCCTCTTCGAAGAGTCCCGCGTGCTGACGCACTGCAACGCCGGCGCCCTGGCCTGCGTGGCGCACGGCACGGCGATCAGCGTTGTCGAGGCCGCCCACGAACGCGGCCTGATAGCGGGCGTCACCGCTACCGAGACCCGCCCCTTGCTGCAGGGCTCGCGCCTGACCGCCTGGGAGCTAAAGCGCATGGGTGTCCCCTATCGGGTGACGATCGACTCCGGCGGGGCCGGCCTGATCGCCTCCGGCGAGATCGACGCCGTCATAACGGGCGCCGACCGCATCGCCGCTAACGGCGACGTGGCCAACAAGGTCGGCACCTACCCCCTCGCGCTCGCCGCCCAAGCGAACGGTGTGCCCTTCATCGTGGCGGCTCCCACGTCCACGATAGACCTCGATACTCCCGACGGCGACGCCATCCCCATCGAGCTGCGGTCCGCCTCGGAGGTGCTCGAGGTCAACGGGGCGCGGGTTGCCCCGGAAGATACGGACGCCTACAACCCGGCGTTCGACGTCACCCCGGCAAACCTCGTCTCGGCCATCGTCACCGAGTTCGGCATCGTCCGGCCTAGC
Source organism: Actinomycetota bacterium (assembly GCA_020200675.1). Classification (GTDB taxonomy): domain Bacteria; phylum Actinomycetota; class Rubrobacteria; order Rubrobacterales; family Rubrobacteraceae; genus Rubrobacter_F. The sequence continues at coordinate 967 of JAIVIG010000258.1, read as the reverse complement.
GCGGACGACCTACGAACCTTCGTTGAAACTTCACGGGAAACAGCAGAGGACGGTTCATCTAGAGACGAGGAACCTTTGGAAAGCAAGCACGATGCGCCAAAGCCTACGTGAAAAGGCAAACCGCATCTCTCGCCAAACGGGCGCCTCGAGCCTCGTGACCGGAACCTCGGAAACACAGTGGCGATCAGCGAGTGATGAACTTCTCGTACCGCCGCCGTTCCACACCTACCCGTACTCCTCAAGCCGCTCCAGGATGGCCTGCATGAGTCGGTCTCCTTCCTCGGTTCGGAAAATGGCCTGGGCGTGGGCACTGCCCGGTAGGATAAGCGCCTCGTTCCGGTCTCCGGGGGCTTCTTGCGCCATGCGGCGCACTCGCTCTGAAACCTCCTCTCCCTCGCTTGCCATGAAGAGCTTGGGGTACTCCCCAAGTCCGGAGACTTCCCCGATGCCTGAGAGTAGGATTATCTGGCTTATCTCTTCGGGGTCCTCTTCCGCGACCTGCAGCACTGGCCCGGCGCCCGCGCTCGCCCCGACCAAAGCCACGCTCTCCACGTCGTACTCTTCCTTCAAGTAGTCGACCGCGAATCGCAGGCTCCCCAGCGAAACGTCTTCGACCGCCAGAGCCACCACGCCGTTCTCTCCCAACATTTGGCCTTGAGCCTCCCAACTGGCCGCGTCGTAGGCCGCCCCGTGCGCCAGTACGACCCCCCGATCCCCCTCTCCCCAGGCGATAGCCCAGGTATCCCCTACCGATACCCACGACCCGGAAGTGTCGCTCTCCGGCTCCCCGCCAGCGGAACCGTCGGACGACCCGCAGCCGGCCACGGTCGCCGCTGCAGCCAATAGTAGCCCGACAATCTTTAGAAATTTCCGGTGCCGGTTCATCCAAATGGGACACCCTGAGTCGGGGACGACAACCAGTAGAAGATCATGTACGCACCCGCCAACACGAGGAGGACTGCAGAGG
>JAIVIG010000257.1 GCA_020200675.1 Actinomycetota bacterium | reverse complement strand
GGATCATAATGATGCGCTTCATTAGTTCTCACCTCCTTTCTCTTTCTCCAAAACAAAACCGGCCCACCTCTCCATAGGAGGTAGCCGGTTGCGCTACTGGCTCTGCCTCGCCCCTTCTAAGCGCCCATCTACGCTCGACTTTAGCCATTTTTGAGCGCAAGGGGTAGGGTACGCTCGTCAGTACCCTCCGCTCAAAGAGGTGATCTCAAGATGCGTACCCTACCGCATACGATGATACGGGTTCTAGCCCCGTTCGCGCCACTTTTCTCGGGGCGCGTCTGGGGACATGTCCAGGTGCTCGTGGCAGGTGCTTTTCCGCAGCTCCAGGCAAACGGACGGTGAGCTCGGCTCTGCGCGCCATGGGTCTCGATCAGCAGAAGAACTTCCACCGCTACCACCGGGTCTTGAGTCGCGCAAAGTGGTCAAGCATGGAGGCCAGTCGGGTGCTTTTCGGCTTACTCGTAGAAGCGTTCGCCCCGGAAGGACCGCTCGTTGTGGGCATAGACGAGACGTTGGAGAGGCGTAAGGGTCCGAAGATCCGGGCCAAGGGCATCTACCGCGACATAAGGTTAGATCCAGCCATTCGCACTTCGTCAAAACCAGTGGCCTGCGGTGGATATGTGTGACGTTGCTTGCCGAGGTTCCGTGGGCCGGGCGAGTCTGGGCTTTGCCGTTTCTGTGCGCCCTGGCCCACTCCGAACGCTACGCCAGAGAACAAGGTAAACGCCACAAGCCGCTCACCGAATGGGCCGGCCAGCTTCTGTTGTTAGTAAGGCGCTGGTGCCCGGGCCGGGAGATCGTGGCCGTCGCAGATAGCAGCTACGCCGCCCTGAAACTCCTTGATCGCTGCCGCAATCTCTCCGAACCGATCACCTTCATCACCCGCCTGAGGCTCGACGCCGCACTCTACGAGCACGCTCCGCCGCGCCGTCCCGGCCAGATAGGACGACCTCGCATAAAAGGCGAGCGGCTTGCGAGTCTCTCCAGCGAGGCCTCCGATCCCGATGCCGGATGGGAACCGATCACGATCAGTGGCTGGTACGGGGCACAGCAGCGCACCGTAGAGGTGCTCTCCGGGACGGCGCTCTGGTACAACAGTGGCTTACCCGCTGTGCCACTGCGTTGGGTAGTGATCCGCGATCCGCAAGAGACGTTCGAGACCCAGGCTCTTTTATGCACCGATCTCGATGCCGATCCCGAGCGCATCATCTCGTGGTTTGTCCGCAGATGGCAAATGGAGGCCACTTTTGCCGAGACTCGCCAGCGCCTGGGATTCGAGACACAGAGGCACTGGTCAGATAAGGCCATCGAGCGCACCGCTCCGGCGATGCTTGCGCTCTTCTCGCTGCTCACCCTCTTGGCTCACCAATACATGGCTGGGAGTGCAGACATTGCCCGACGGACAGCCTGGTATGGCAAACGCGCCCCGACCTTCTCCGATGCTCTGGCGCTGGTGAGGAAGAAGTTGTGGGCACAGGAAGCGACTTTTTGCGGGTCGCTCGCGGAGACCGACACGATAAAAGTCCCACGGGCCTTTGTGGAACGCCTAACCGACGCAGTTTGCTACGCGGCGTGATTGGCTAAAGTCGAGCTTAGAAGCTGTGCGGATAGGCGAATAGTAAATGTGTCAAACGACGGTAGAGCGACTGTTTGTGTGAGCGTGGCCGCGTCATACACGAAAAGTTGCGAGCCTATCCGCGCAAGGTCTTAGCTTGCGTTTTAACTGCGCTTGCGGCAAAGGATGCGGAAGTC
>JAIVIG010000052.1:13112-17939 GCA_020200675.1 Actinomycetota bacterium | reverse complement strand
TCGCATCGAAGCACAGGCGGCACCCCCTGTCAACAAACTACCGTTAGAACAGGCCTGATCGCTCGAACCGGCGGTAGGGCTTTCGCTACGATATCTCTCGCGCGGCGGGCGGCAAATCCAGGTACGCTCGCGCCACCGTCCGGAAGGCGTTCAACGCCCGGTACAGCGCGGCGGCGTCCCGCGCCAGGATCCGGACCGCACAGAGCCGTGGCGCGAGGGCGCTCGCCGACGCGAGCACCCGGGGCGTCTCGCTCACCGCCCCGTGCAGCTTCTCGGCGAGCGGCTCGAGGTCCCGCGGCGCGAGGACGTACGCAGTCCCCCCGTACGAGTAACCTCCGAACGGCTCGCCGCCGCCGCACAACTCGAACCCGTCCACGACCTCCGGGAGGTTCTCTCTGAAAATGCGCATCCTGGCGGAGAGCCCGTCGAAGGCGAACCGCTCCCCGCGGACCACGCGGCCGGCGGAGACGGCGTCCCAGGCGACGAGCGTCGCGTCTACGGCCAGGTGGATCTCCGTCTCTTGCCGGTAGCTGGAGCGCGCGAAGGGGATCAAATGGTGCGGCAGGTACTCGAGAAAACTTCCCTCCCCGATACGAAAGGTCGCGCTCTGCCGTGCCTCTGCTCCCCTGTACACTTTGTTGGCGGCCTGGGTGAGTATGGTGGCGGCGGAGCCGGGAGCTAGAGCGACGTCCATCTCCAGGCGGTCGCCCCCCAGAATGCCGCCCGAAGGGTTGGTGATCTGGACCTCTGGGATGCCGGAGCCGTCCGGGTAGTTGGCCCGCACCGAGCCAAAAGGGGCTCTCCAGTACCGCCCGGTCAGCACCGTCCTCTCTCTCCGCAATTCCAGGGAGAGACGGAGGATTCCGCGCTGGCCCGGAAGGCCCCTAGTGCGCGTGGGGGTGATCGTGATGGTCGACCTCCATATGGGAAGCGACGGGTATCCAGCGACGATGCACGACGGCCTCCCTCACCCACCCCACCACCGCTTCCATCCCGTCACCGTGCAGGACGGAGGCGAAGAGCGTGGGGGTCTCGCCCCTGAGGTTGCCCGCGTCACGCTCCATGACCGAGAGGTCCGCGCCGACGAGCGGGGCGAGGTCCGTCTTGTTCACGATCAGGAGCTCCGAGCGGGCGACGCCGGGGCCGCCTTTGCGCGGCACCTTGTCTCCACCGGCCACGTCTATTACGTAGATGGAAGCGTCGACGAGTTCAGGACTGAAAGAAGCCGCCAGGTTGTCGCCGCCGCTCTCGACGAAGACCAAGTTGAGGTTCGGGAAACGCTTCTCCAGAGCCTCTATCGCCACCAGGTTCATCGAGACGTCGTCCCGGATCGCGGTGTGCGGACAGCCGCCGGTCTCGACCCCTACGACCCGGCCCTCCGGCAAGACCGAAGCCCGCTCCAGGAACTCGGCGTCCTCGCGGGTGTAGATGTCGTTGGTAACAGCGGAGATCTCGAACTCGCCCCCGAGCCTCCGGCACAGCTCGGCCACCAGCGCCGTCTTACCGGAACCGACCGGTCCCCCGACCCCCAGCCTCAGCGCGGCCACGTCGTTCACTGCTCCTTCCTTTCGCCCCGAACCCAGAGTCCCTGCGAAGGGACCCGCAACGCCCGGTTGAACTTGCTCGAGGAGTTCTCCCAGGCTATGGCCGCCGTGAGCTCGACGAGTGCATCGTCGTCGAAAAAGCCTTTGACCCGCGCGAAGAGCTCGTCATCAACGTCGCGGTCGGAGAGGGTGATGGCGTCGGCGTACTCCAACGCCGTCTTCTCCTTCTCGTCGTAGAGAGGACTATCCGCGTAGTCTTCCAGGGCGAGTATCTTCTCGTCCGCGACTCCCAGCTCGCTGCTCACGGCAGCGTTTATGTCCTGTCAGAACTCGCAACCGTTGAGGGCCGCGACCCTGCGGTTGACGAGCGCGACGAGCGCGGGGTCCAGCAGCCCGGATGTTTCCAGACCTCCCCACATCGCCCTCGCTCCCCGGAAGATAGTCGGACGGCGAGCGTAAATCAGGTGGTTCAAGAGCGGACCGCCCCACTTCTCCGCCTGCGCGTCGAGTACCGCCCTTACCTGCTTCGCGGTCTCCCCCGGATCGACACTCTCGATGCGTGCCACGAACACCACCTCCTGATCCGATAACAGACGAGACCCAAAGTCTACGACATCCGCCGATAGGTCAGGTACGGGCTGTCTCACGAGATATACAACCTCACCCTCTGGCGCTCGTGCAGCATCGAGCGCACATCCACCTCCGGCGCGAAGGCGTACATATCCTCCAAAGGTACCTCCTCGCTCTTCTCCACGGCCCTCGTTATCTCCCCATCCAAACGGTACAGCACGCGCTGCGCGGCACTCCCCCCAATCGGGATGAGCTTCTGCCCGGCGGCGACCAGGGAAGACGCGGCGGCATACAGGTAAGAGAGCAACGCCTCCTCGACACCGAGCCCCAGGGCCGGGGCCGCGACGCCGTATCCCACCGCCATATTGCCAGGCGCCTCGTCCCCCCGCACGGCCCGAGTGTAGTCCTCCAGCACCGGCTCCTCCACCCCGAGCGCCGCCACGCTCGCCAGGAACCTGCCGCCCGTGGCGGTGCTGGCCGAACGCAACTCCCGCGTAAGCTTCGTCGCCGACAGGAGCCGGTCTATCTCTACGACCTCGTCGAGCCGCGCCGCGTACGCCGCCCGCAGCGCCACGCAGTCCGAGGTGGAGAGGGAGTTCAGGTAGATCCCCGCCAGCCGCTCCAGGTCTTCCGCGCTTCTCAATCTCCCGGTCCCGGCGAAGGCTTCGAGGCCCATCGAGTGGGCGAAGGAGCCGGTCGGGAAGGCGGTGTCGGAGAGCTGGAGCAGGCGCAGTAGGGACGTGTTTCGGTCGTGCGCCACCATCAGAACAAGAAGTACCGCTGCGCCAGCGGCAGCTCCGAGGCAGGCTCACTGGTCAAAACCTCTCCGTCTACCCGCACCTCGTAGGTCTCCGGGTCCACCTTTATGTCGGGGAGGAGGTCGTTGTGGATCATGTCCGTCTTCCGCAGAGCACGGGTGTTCCGTACCGGCACGAGCGGCTTCTGTAGGCCCAGGGCCTCTCCGACGCCGTTCTCGGCGGCCGATTTGGAGACGAAGGTGAGGCAGGTGGCGGCGGGCGCTGCTCCGAAGGCGCCGAACATCGGGCGGGGGAAGACAGGCTCGGGCGTGGGTATGGAGGCGTTCGGGTCGCCCATCTGGGAGTAGGCTATGAGGCCGCCTTTCAGCACGATCTCGGGTTTCACACCGAAGAAGGCCGGGTCCCAGAGGACGAGGTCCGCGAGCTTACCGGTCTCCACGGAGCCAACGTGTTCGGCGACACCGTGGGCTATGGCCGGGTTGATCGTACACTTGGCGAGGTAGCGTTTTATGCGCTGGTTGTCGGCTTCTCCGTCCTGCGGGAGTGAGCCGCGCTCCCTCTTCATCTTGTGGGCCGTCTGGAGGGTGCGGATCCAGACCTCCCCCACCCGGCCCATCGCCTGGGAATCCGAAGACATCATGCTCAGAGCGCCCAGGTCGTGCAGAACGTCCTCGGCGGCGATGGTTTCGGCCCGGATGCGGCTCTCGGCGAAGGCGACGTCCTCCGGGACCTCCCGGCTCAGGTGGTGGACAATCATGAGCATGTCCAGATGCTCGTCCACCGTGTTCGTCGTGTAGGGCCGGGTCGGGTTGGTCGAGCTCGGCAGCACGTTCGGCTCGCCACACAGCTCTATTATGTCCGGCGCGTGGCCGCCGCCCGCGCCCTCGGTGTGGTAGGTGTGGATCGTACGCCCCTCGAACGCCGCCAGGGAATTCTCGACGAAGCCAGACTCGTTCAGGGTGTCGGTGTGGATCGCCACCTGCACGTCGAGCTCGTCGGCCACCCCGAGACAAGTACGGATCGCCTGCGGGGTCGTCCCCCAGTCCTCGTGCAGCTTCAGACCCGCCGCCCCCGCGAGGATCTGCTCCTCCAGGGCCTCTGGCCTCGAAGAGTTTCCCTTGCCCAGAAAGCCGAAGTTGAGCGGCAGGTTCTCGACCGCCTGCAGCATCCGCCCCAGGTTCCACTCGCCGGGGGTGCAGGTCGTGGCGTTCGTGCCGGTGGCGGGGCCGGTGCCGCCCCCGATCATGGTGGTAATGCCGGACGCGATGGCATGGGTTGCCTGTTGGGGGGAGATGAAGTGGATGTGGGAGTCCACCCCGCCGGCGGTCAGGAAGAGCCCCTCACCGGCGATGATCTCGGTGGAAGCCCCTATCTGCATCGTCACGCCGTCCATAGTATCCGGGTTGCCGGCTTTGCCGATCTCCGCGATGCGCCCGTCCCTGACGCCGACGTCCGCCTTCACAATCCCGGAGTGGTCCAGTATCAGGGCGTTCGTGATGACGAGGTCCATCGCGCCTTCCTCGCGGGTCGCCCGCCCCTGCGCCATCCCCTCGCGGATGGACTTACCTCCCCCGAAGGTCGCCTCCTCGCCCGCTACCGTCAGGTCCTCTTCGACCCGGGCTACGAGGTCCGTGTCGGCCAGACGCACCCTGTCACCGGTCGTCGGACCGAACATCCCCCCATAGCGGTGCCTGGAGAGATCGCTCATCCCGCCTCCTCCATGTAACCCTCTTCCCGCGCCCGCCGGAGCGCCCCTTCTCTCACGTCCGGATCGTCCAGAGCGCCCTCGGTGAGGCCGTTGAAGCCGTGTACTATCCTGCGCCCACCTATCTTCACCAGCTCTACCTCCCGCTCGTCGCCCGGCTCGAAGCGGACGGAGGAGCCGGCGGGAATGTTGAGGTGCATGCCGTAGGCGCTCTCGCGGTCGAACTCCAGAGCCTTGTTTACCTCGAAGA
>JAIVIG010000052.1:0-13045 GCA_020200675.1 Actinomycetota bacterium | reverse complement strand
TGGTTCGCCGGGGATCACAGCGCTAATCCCACTTGTAGGGGAGGAACTTGCCGTTGTAGGTGATCTTGACGCGCGGCCCTTCGTCGGACTCCTCCCGCTCTATGTCCATGTTGAACGTTATGGCGCTCATGATCCCATCGCCGAACTCTTCGTGTATCAGGGCTTTTATGGTGGTCCCGTAGACCTGGGTGATCTCGTGTATCCGGTAGATCGTGGGGTCGGACGATACGTCGGTCTCCAGGGAACCGCGCAGCGGGATCTCCTGCAGGGCCTCGCCGACCTCTGAGTCGAGGTCCAGAAGGTCCACCACGGTGTCGGCCTCTTCGGCGCTCATGGGATGCTGTCCCATGAGGGCGGCGGTCGTCCAGACCTTGTGCTTGCCAACCTTCTGGGCGATGGCCTCGAAGGTCAGACCCTTTTTCTTTTTGGCCTCCAGGATGAGTTCGGTGGCTTCTTCGCGGATCACGGGGCATCGCTCCTTCTTACTAGGTTATGGGATCGTGGATGGTAACGAGCTTGACGCCGTCGGGAAAGGTGGCTTCGACAGCCACCTCATCCACCATCTCGGAGACGCCTTCCATCACGTCCTCGCGAGAAAGTATGGTAGCGCCGAAGCTCATCAGGTCGGCGACGCTCCTGCCGTCGCGGGCCCCTTCGAGGAGCTCGGCGGAGATGAGGGCGACGGCCTCCGGGTAGTTCAGCTTCAGGCCCCTGTCCCTCCTGCGACGGGCGACCTCGGCGGCGGTGAAGATCATCAACTTCTCCTGCTCCCCCGGCGAGAGCTTCATACGCTCCTCCTTTCGTCCCGAACCCCGTCAGCATACTCCGAGCCAGGCCCGACCGCCACCTCATGTACGAACCGGGGAGGCGTGCTCCCACTCTCCCCGGTTCCCGGTGCTGCTATTGCTTTCGCTTGATCTCGCCGCCCAGCATGTACGCCGGTTGCACCTCCCCGTTGGAGGCCTGTTTCTTGCACATGTCGTGGCAGTCCCTGTCCAGGGTGGAGCAAAGGGTGCAGATGTCTCCTTCGTGGAACGGGCAATAGGACATCTCGGGGGTCTCGTATCCGGCCCGCACTGCACGCACTCTCTCAGGCGGTAGCGCTCGTCGCTGTTCTCCAGGAACTCGCTCGAGGAGCCCTCGCGAGCTATGTAGTACTCGCCTTTCGTGAGGAGGGCGAGGACGGGCGAGAGGACGAACGCGATGGTGAGGGCCAGGTAGGGAGAGAAGGCCTGAGCGTACTCGCCAAAGACGCCGAAGAAGGCCGGTATGGAGACCGCGGAGGCCACGATCATAGAGACGAAGCCGACCGGGTTGATCTGGTACAGGTGAGCACGCTTGAACTCGATGTACGAGGGGCTCACTTTGAGGAAAGGTTTGTTTATTACCAGGTCAGCGACGACCGCCCCGATCCAGGCTATCGCCACGTTGGAGTAGAAGCCGAGCACGAAGTTCAGGAAGCCGAAGACGCCGCCGAGCATCAACGCGAGCGCGATGGCGACGTTGAAGACCACCCACACCACCCGGCCCGGGTGCCAGTGGAAGATCCGCGAGAAGAAGTTAGACCACGACAGGGAACCCGAGTAGGCGTTGGTGACGTTTATTTTGACTTGCGAAAGCACCACCAGGAAGGTCGCCACGGCCAGCGCCCAGAACTCGTTCGGGATAAACAGCTCGAAGCTGCGGACAAACTGCTCTATTGGTTCGGTGGCCTGTGTGGGGTCCACCTCGCTGATGATGAACACAGCCAGGATCGCGCCGCCCATCTGCTTCAACGCCCCGAGGACAACCCAACCCGGGCCGGCGGCGATGACGGCGGCCCACCATTTGAAGCGGTTCTCGGGGGTTTTCTCGGGCATGAAGCGCAGGTAATCTACCTGTTCCCCGATCTGGGCGATCAAGGAGAGCGCGATGCCGGCCGCCAGGCCGAAGCCGACGAGCTGGAACGAGGCCGTCCCCGACTCACTACCGGCGAAGTTCACCCACTCGGCGTAGATGCCAGGCTGGACTATCGTCAGAGCTATAAACGGCGCGAGGATGAGGGCGAACCAGATCGGCTGGGTCCACATCTGCAGCTTCGAGAGGAGCGTCATCCCGAAGATAACGAGCGGAATTATGGCGAGCGCGCAGATCAGGTACGCGACCGTCAGCGGCATCCCGAAGAACAACGTCAGTGCCTGGGCCATGACGCTCGCTTCGAGGGCGAAGAAGATGAACGTGAAGCTCGCGTAGATGAGCGATGTAATGGTGGACCCTAGATACCCGAAGCCCGCCCCCCGCGTGAGGAGGTCCATGTCTATGTTGTACTTGGCGGCGTAGTAGGAGATCGGGATGCCCGTCAGGAAGATGGTCGCGGCGGCGAGCAGGATGGCGAGCGTCGCACTCGTGAAGCCGTAGGCGACCGTGATCGAGGCCCCGATGGCGAAGTCCACGAGGTAGGCGATCCCGCCTAGAGCGGCGCTGGCGCAGGCGTACTCGCTCCACTTCCTGAAAGACCGCGGCGCGTACCGGAGGGAGTAGTCCTCCAGCATCGGGTTGTCGACCATCTTGTTGAACTTGCGCTTGACCTTCTCTTGCGGCTGTTCCTCGATCATCCGGACGCTCCCTCTGCACTCGTGTACACGTCTGAGCGGCATCTTAGAGAGCGCCGCGCCGGGTCGTCTTTAGCCCCAACCCCAAAAGGTTCCTCCTCAAAACGCCCAAACGTTAGACCCCGGTACAATCCTGTCTTCCGCCTCCCGGCGTTAGCGGGCGCGGTTCCGGAGCGGCGTACTCCCGTTAATCTGGTACCGGACTACCGGTCCCGTGAGGAGTCTTCCGTCCCTGGCGGCCGGAACGGAGGGAGCGGGCGCAGGAGCGAATGCGCCGTTGGTCGCCAGGGCCACGACGACGAAGACCGTAAGGCCGACGAGCGGGCTTATGAGCGTCGGGACGCCATCGAAGGAGGCCACGAAGACCTCGTTCGGGATGTACAGTAGCGTGTTCTCGGCGGTGTAGACCGTCGGCATGAGGACGAAGAACGCCAGACGTGTCGTCGTACCGGCGATGATCGCGGCTAGAGCCGCTGGTCCGGTCGCGCCACTCCAGTACAGGCCGAGCACGAACGGTACAAGCAGGCCGGCGAAGAGGACGTCGAAGGCGAGCGTGAGAAGTATCCCTGTCTCGGGGACACGGATGGCGAAGAAGATGCCGACCAGCGTGATCGGGACGGTCATAACGCGAGTCCAGGTTAGAAGCCTGTCCCGCTCCCCCTCGTCAAACTCTTGCCTGATACCCATGACGTTGCGCGCGAAGACCGCAGCGGTACCCAATATTGCACCGTCCGCGGTCGAGAACGACGCCGCGATTATCCCCGAGAGCACCAGCGCGGCCAGCGCCGGCGGGGCGACGTCTTGGAGGAGCGCGTACAGTATCGGGCCGTCGGGAGTGATCCCCGCCACCTCCAGGATGCTCCCCGCCGAGAGGGCGACGACGGCGAACGGCACCCCGATGACGAGCGTGCCGATGGCGCCGGCGAAGCAGGCCCTCTGGGCCGTCTCCGGGCTCTCGGCGGCGAAGACGCGCTGCATGAAGTCTATGGCGACTATGTCGCCCAGGCCCAGAGCAAGGAGCGTGGCCCAGTTTATGTACGCACCGGCGGCCGGGTCGGTGAGCTGGGAGAAGGCGAACGGTCCCATCTCTTCGGGGAACGAGATGCCGTAGTTCATGGCGATCCAAAATAGCAGCGCCATCGCCCCGGCTAGAGCCACGGCTAGTTGGAGGACGGAGACGTGAGTGTCGGAGAACATGCCGCCGGCGATGGTGTACGCGAACACGGCCACGGTGATGATGATGACACCCGTGGCGTAGCTCGTCCCCATGAACGTCTCGAACAGGAACCCGCCCGCGACGATATTACCGGCGAGGAGGATGGTGAAGCCGAGGATCATGATCAGGGCCGAAAGCATCTCCACGGTTCGCCCATACTTCCTGCGGTAGAAGTCCGGCAGCGTCAAGAGCCCCATACGGTTCATCGGCTTGGCGAAGAACAATCCGGTGAGGAACAGACAGAGCGCAAGCCCTACCGGCAACGAAGCCCCCGCCCAGAACCCGAACTGCGCGGAGAGGTCCGTGTTGCCCAGCGTCGCGTTCGAGTCCACCGCCTGCGCCATAAGCGTCGCCGCCGCGAGCGGCAGGATCAGGCCACGCCCCGCGACGATGTAGTTGGTGCTGTCGCCCTGGACCTTCCTGGCTATGTACAGCCCCAGAGTGAGCTGTAGAACGATAAAAGCTCCTACCACCAAGAGAATGATCACGTCGAACTCCTTGACTCGTTTGCCATTACGCCGGGTGCTTGCCCAGGTGTCCCTCGCTGACAAGCGTCGCGAGCACGTCGGCCACCGCCCGCGCCGCGAGGAGCGCCGTCGAGTCGCTGATGTCGTAGGGCGGCGACACCTCGACGACCTCCATCCCGCACAAACCCTCCTTCGCCACGAGGTGCAAGAACTTCAGCGCCTCGCGCGGCAGGTAACCGCCCGGCTCCGGCCAGCCCGTCCCCGGCACGAACCCGGCATCCACGGAGTCGATGTCGAACGAGAGGTAGACCGCCTCGGCCCCGTCCCAGGCGACCTCCAGCGCCATCTCGGCGGCCTTCTCTATCCCCATCGCCTCGACGTCGCCTATGGTCATGATCGTCGTCTCGCGCTCGCGGGCGACCTGCACCCCGGCCCTCGGGACCTGCCAGCCGCCGATGCCGCACTGCACCAGGTTCTTCGGCGGGGCGTTCGGGATGTTCGTCGCGTGGAACCACGGCGTCGTGTGCATCCGCTCGTCCATGTCCTTCTCCTGGATATCCACGTGCCGGTCGAGGTGGATGATCCCGACGTTGCCCTCTATATGCGGTGCGATGCCGCGCACGTCCGGGTAGCCTATCGAGTGGCTCCGCCCAGTATCACCGGGAAGACTCCTTTTTCGGCGACGTGGCTCACCGCACGCGCGATCTGGTCGAAGCTCTTCTCGATGTTCGCCGGTATCACGAAGATGTCGCCGAGGTCCGCCAGCCGCAAGGACTCTCTCAAGTCCACCCCGAACTCGTAGTTGTAGGTGGAATAGAGGGCAGAGATGCGCCTTATCGCCTGTGGCCCGAAGCGGGTACCCGAGCGGTAGGTCGTGCCGATGTCTAGCGGCGCGCCAAGCACCGCGACATCGTAGTTACCGACCTCGCGCACGTCCTCCAGGTACGGGAAGCTCATGAAAGTGTTGATCCCGGCGAAGTGCGGAAGCTCCGTCCGAGAGAAGGTGGAGATGGTCCGGTCCTGGATAGAGTCGGCGGCGGGGAGCCCTATCTCCAGCGACCGCTCGACCTCTGCGTCCCACCGGGTACTCCCTAGAGCAGCCTCCCTCTCGCGAGCCTCGTAGCCTCTCAGACGCTTTAGCGCCTCCTGGTCGGGGGGCCCCGGCCTCCCGTTGTGATGGTGGTTGCCTCCCACGTCGCGCTCCTTTCGGGTAGCTATTCCTCTACCCCCCGAAGCAAAAGCGCCCGGGGAGCTTCTCCAGCCTCCCGGGCTTTTATCCCGCCGTGTGACGGCCGGATGTCTCCCGACCGCTTGCCGCTCTCGGTCCAGGCCCGCGTTCGCACTGCGTTCGTAGTGCCCGCGACGGAACCCTAGCCGCAGTTGATACCTTAGGGGATTACTCCCTCTTCCATCTTCGGCCTGCGGGCCAAAACTCTCTGGGCGTGGGCGGAGCATATTTGTACGCGCTGCTATACAGCCGTCTCGGGCTCCCGCTATTCGCGGGTGTCGGCGAAGAGGTGTTTGTGGATGCGGGCGTGGATGCCGCTGTTTATGTCCACGACCTGGGAGACCTCGAAGTCTATGCCAATGCTCGCGAGGGAGTAAGCGTCGTCTGGAGAGAGGTTCTGGGTCTGGGTGAGAAAAGAGATCGTCTCCCGTACGGCCTCCTTCATCGCCTCGTCCAGGTTCTCGTCTATGCCAGTGACGATGTAGGCCTTCTCAGTCTCGCCCCAGGGGTTATTCATAACCGGGATGGCCTCCTCTTCCAGATCTTCCTCCTTATGCAGGATGACCTGGAAGGTTGGGGTCAGGGAGGTTTCTATCGCGGTGAGGGAGACCTCGCCGTTTCCCTGGGCGGCGTGACCGTCGCCGGTGTAGAAGAGGGCGCCCTCCACCTGCACGGGGTAGAAGACCGTCGAGTTCGCGGCCATCAGGGGTGCGACGTCGAGGTTGCCGCCGTAGTTCTCCGGTGGGATGGAGTTGACCATCTCGGAGGTATCAGGTGCAACGCCGAAGATGCCCATAAAGGGGTTCAAGGGGACCTCTATCCCTTCGCCCGCCGGGAAGAGGCCGACGTTGCGCTCTGTGTCGAACCGGATCAGGTTTCCGTAATAGTCCTTGTCGTCGGTCGGGTACTCGTCCGGGAGGGAGCCTTTGCCATGGCGGGTAGAGTTGACGCCGTAGTCCACGCGCGGCTCTATCTCCAGGCAGCGCACCTCGAGCCAGTCTCCGGGCTCCGCACCCTCGACGGCCACGGGGCCGGTGATGACGTGTGGCCCTTCACCCTTGTGCTCCACCTCGTCGTAGACCATTATCTGGTCGTCCAGGATCTCCTCCTCGGCCACACCCTGGCTCGGGAAGAACTCCCGTGGGTCGCCCTGGTCATCCAGGATACCCTCGTGGGAGATCTGCTCCATCGTGACGACGTCGCCGGACTCGACGGTCAGAACAGGCTCGGCGTCGCGGTTCGGCAGAAAGCCCCAGGAGATCTCCTCGGGCTTGTCCGAGGTGACGAGGTGCCGCGTCCCTTCGGGGACGTACATCCCGGCCGTCCCCGCCTGCGCCCGTGGAGCCGTAGCCGCACCGAGAGCACCGCCGAAGAGGAGCGTCCCGAGGGCGCTCCCAGTTCGCAGCAAGAACTGACTGCGGCTTACCCTATCCCGCAAGAGCAAGTAGACCATATCTTCCCCTTCGCAAAAGCTTTAAAGAGCACACGAACGTGCCCATACGTCACGAATAACGATAGAGGTATGGACCGGCCATGGCTTCGGCCGGAGGTACAAATAGAGCAGACCGCTATCCCTCGCGGTTTATCCCTCCGTAGTCACCACACACGAGAAGATGGCGGAGAAATGCCGCCGATTCTTTCGAAGCGCCACTGCCGTGGCCCAGACTTCGCGGACGCGCCCTAGCCGCCGGCTTCGAGGTCGCGATGGCGGACGAAGAGGTCTATGGCGGGGCCGTCGGCGCCCTCCTCCTTGAGGTAACGGGCGAGGTCTTCGACGATCGCCACGGATCGGTGCTGGCCGCCGGTGCAGCCTATCCCGAGGGTGAAGTACGTCTTGCCCTCGGCCGCGTAGCGTGGGATCAGGAAGGCCAGGAGGTCGTGGAGGCGGGCGAGGAACTCCTTGGTGTCGTGCTGGCCGAGGACGGCGTCGCGGACGGGCTCGTCGTGGCCGGTGAGGGGTCTCAAGTTCGGGTCGTAGTGGGGGTTGGGGAGGAAGCGGACGTCGAGGAGCATGTCCACGTCCAGGGGCGTCCCGTACTTGAAGCCGAAGGAGATCAGGCTGACCGAGAGCCGCTTTGCATCCGATTCGACGAGCCGGGCGAAGCGCCGCTTGGCCTCTGCCGCCGAGAGCGAGGAGGTGTCCACGACGACGTTGGCGATCTCCCGCAGGCCCGAGAGGTCGCGCCGCTCGGCCTGGATGGCGGCCAGCACGTCCCCGTTCGTGGCCGCCGGGTGCGGACGGCGGCTCTCCTTGTAGCGCCTCACCAGCGTCGGGTCGTCGGCCTCGAGGAAGATGATCTGGGGCTCCCAGGAGGCGCCTTCGCCCTCCACGAAGCCCGAAATACTCTTCGCTATCTCCTCGTCGAAATACCTGCTGCCCCGGATGTCCACGACGACCACCACGCCCGCGGAACCGTGCTTCTCTGCGGGAGCGAGGGCGAGTACGTTCGGGATCATGCCCGGCGGCAGGTTGTCTATGCAGTAGTAACCGGCGTCCTCGAACGCCTTCAAAGCGTTGGTCTTCCCGGCCCCGGAGAGCCCGGTGATGATCACGGCCCTGCGCTTGCCCGGAGGGTCGGCCCCACCCGAGAGCGGAACATGTTCGCTCACGAAGAGGTCCCCCCGTTCTTCTGATGTGTGAAACCCAACACTCGAAACGAGATTAGCACCAAACACACGAACCCGCAACGGACAAAGGTATGCAAGTCGCCATATGCAAAATAGATTTAACGGTGCAGCCGGGCGTGTACCTCACGGGCGACCCTACCCGGAAGCCCCGGCACGGCTTCGAGCTCTTCGAGCGAGGCTTCGAGGAACGCTTCCGGGGTGCCGAAGTGTTCGAGGATCTTCTTTTTGCGCGTCGGGCCGACGCCCGGTAGTTCGTCGAGAACGGAGGCGGTCATGGCCTGGCCCCGCACCTTGCGATGGTAGGTGTTGGCGAAGCGGTGTGCCTCGTCGCGGACGCGCTGGAGCAGGTACAGCTCCGGTGATTCGCGGCGCAGGATCACCGGCTCGGGTCGGCCCGGCTCGTAGACCTCCTCGTCGCGCTTGGCGAGCGAGCGCAGGGGAACGTCGGGCAGATCCATGCCCACCCCGAGCTCCCCGAAGACCGGGGCGACCGCCGAGAGCTGGCCCTTGCCGCCGTCCAGCAGGATGAGGTCCGGCACCTGGGCGAACTTCTCGTCTCCTTCCGCCAAGCGCTGGAGCCTTCGTCGGATCACCTCGGCCATGCTCGCGAAGTCGTCGGCCCCTTCGACGGTCCTGATCTTGAACCTGCGGTACTGGTCCTTCGCGGGCCTCCCACCCTCGTACACCACCATCGAGGCAACCGAGTTGGTTCCCATCGTGTTGGAGATGTCGTAGCACTCTATCCGCACCGGCAGCCTCGGCAGCGCCAGCTCCTCGCGCAGAGCATCGAGGGTAGAGGCGACCCGGTTTCGCTGCGACTCCTCGATCAACTTCTCGTGCTCCAGGCCCATCCTGGCGTTCTTCTCGGCCATCTCCAAAACGCGCCGCTTGTCGCCGCGCTGCGGACGGTGTACCTCGACGCGAGTCCCCCTTAGCTCCGAGAGGTGCGCCTCGTGCGGGACCAGAGCCTCCTCCGACTCCTCGGCGTCGACCAGGACCTCGCGGGGCACGGCGTTGCCGAAACCGTAGTACTGGGGGACGAACTGGAGGGCGACCGCGCCGGCGGGGGCCTCACCGTAGTTGTCCAAAAGGAACGAGTCGCGGTTGACGATCTGACCCTCCCGCACGGCGAAGACCTGCACGCAGGCCGACTCGCCCTCGGCGTGCGCCCCGAAGGCATCGAAGGAGTCCTCGGTGGCGATGGTCGCCTGCTGACGGTCGCGGACGTGGGTGAGCGCCGAGAGCTCGTCCCGCAGCTTCGCCGCCCTCTCGAAGTCCATCTCTCGCGCGGCCTCGCGTTCCCGGATCAGGTGGTCCACCCGGCCTTCGAGGAAGGCGATGACGTCGGCGATGATCTGGTCGTAGTCCTCCTTGGAGATCGCCCCGATGCACGGCGCAGCGGAGCGCCCGATGTGGTAGTTTAAGCAAGGCACCCCGCTCCTCCGGCCCGGCTCCGGGCCGCGACACTTCCTGAACCGGAACGTCTTGTTCAGAACGTCTATGGTCGAGTGGACCGAGCCGGAGCTCGGGAACGGCCCGAAGTAGCGGTGGCGCGGGTCGTGGCTTCCTCGCGTGGCGTAGACCCTCGGGTACTCGTCTCCGGTCGTCACCACGATGTACGGGTAGCTCTTGTCGTCCCTCAAGGAGGCGTTGAAGCGTGGGCGATGGCGCTTTATCAGGTTCGATTCGAGGACGAGCGCCTCGGTCTCGGACTTCGTCACGATAAAGTCTATGCGCCGGACCCTCTCCCTGAGCTCCGCTATCTTCGGGCGTCCATCACCGGATTTCGTAAAGTAGTTGGCGACGCGCGCGCGGATATTCTTCGCCTTTCCGACGTAGATAACGCCGTCTTTGGCGTCCTTGAAGATGTAGACGCCGGGCGAAGTAGGGAGGTGCGAGCGATCCGGATAACCGTTCTGGGACATCGAACGTATTATACCGCGCAGGGTAGCGCCCCAGATTCAGCGGGACCTGCGGCGAGGCTCCTTGCGCCGGATCGTGGAACCCGGCGGGATCATGGCGTCGCCACCGGCGCGGGCGTACCCGATACCCCCGACGTAACCGCCCGCGGCGGCCGAGGCCGTCGATACCAGGGCGCCCAGGAGCGATATCGGGTCGAAGTCCACGAGAAAGGCGACCGCGCCGGAGAGCACGGAGAGCGCCGCCGCGAGCAGGACTGCCCGTCTGCGCCACCGGACGGGGCCTCCGGTGGCGAATAGCGCGTACAGAACGAGGCCCAGGGAGACGATGGACGGGACGGCGATCAGGGGCAAATTCCCGACGAGGGAGAAAAAGAGGTAGCTTGCCAGACCACCCACGGCACCGATGGCGGCACCGGCCCGGGCGCCGACGGCGTTCTCGACCCGATAGGTGCGGGCGCCGAGAGCCGCCCCAAGCGCCATGCCCGGCAGGATCAGGGCGATGCCGACGAAGGCCAGCCCGAGCAGCGTCGCGGAGTAGACGTCACCCTCTCCCACATACCGGAACGGCAGCACCAGCAAGAACGCCACCAGAAGAAAGATCAGCACCGCCATGTTCACCCAAGTAACGCACCCGAAGGCCCGCCGGTACCGGGGTTGTATCGCTCCCCTCTCCGTGTTCTCCGCTGGAGATTCGCTCGGATCGGGTCCCCGATCCGGCTCCCTACTCGACAATGCGCTCCGCGATCCCGGCCCTGCTCAAGCCTTGCGTCCCGTCTCCGCGACCGCGGTCTCGGCGCCGGCTCCGAAGTGGTCGAGCAGGATCGGGACGACGTCGGTGAGCCTGTGCGGTACCGAAATGCCACTGGCGAGCACGAAGACGTTAGAGTCGCTGGCGTGGAGGGAACCGTGGTCGCTCTGCTCGTGGAAGTTGCCGGAGACCTCGCCGAAGGTGTAGCCCGGCGTCGCCGAGAGCACCACGTCTCCGCATCGGGGCGACCGCAGACAGCCCCACAGGCGCTCCAGGGCATCCGGGTACTCACCGTACCCGATGCCGCCGTCCGAGACCTCGATCTCCAGAGCACGCGGATCGCCGGAGAATTCCCACGCTCGCCCAGCAGCGTCTCGCGGCCCGTCACCGACCGTATCCGCCGGACGAAACTTCAGCTCTCTCCCCAGCCTACGAACGACACCCCAACCGTCCTCCCGCCATGCGGCGAGGTCGACGCCACGACGGGAGAGGACGTTGGTTACGACCTTCTCGCGCTCTACGCCCTCCTCGAAGTACAAGAGAGCCGAGCGGCCGTTTGGAACCACCACGATCTCCAACCCCGGCCCGAAGCTTACCCGAGATCCAGCGGAAGCCCCTTCCCCGAGAATGCGGCCGAGTCGGACGAAGCGACGCCTGTTCGGCAGCAGAGGCGTGTGTCCGTGGTCCGAGAGCGCCAGGACAGCGTAATCCTCGAGCATCTTCTCCGGACCGCCGGCGGCGTCGAACATGTCCTCCACGTATTGGTCCAGGGTGGTAACGTGCCTCCGCTGCGCCGCCAGGCCCTTGTGGTGCGTGATCGAGTCGCCCTTGAAGAAGTAAACGAGCGTGAAAGGCGCGGCCTTCTCGGCGAGTAGCATGGCGCCGACCCCGGCGGCGTATGCGTCGTTGATCCCGACCGAGCGCCTCAAGCCCCCGACCCCGGTCCTGCCGTGCAACCCCGTGTCGCGGCTGTAGAACAGGTCGCCCATGTAGTACTCCTTCGGCCCGTCGACCGAGGCACCCAGGAGCTCGCTCCGATTCGCGAGCCTCTTGTAGCGATGGACGCTCCTCGCGCGAACCGGGTGCTCGTGCGGTCCACGCCGCACCGGGAAGTTCACGCAGGCGCCGTCGATGCCGCGCTCGTCTAGCTTCTCGAAGAGGGTCGGCGCGGTCAGGTCGTCCCGGTTCATCCGCCAGACGTTGTTGTGAAAAACCTTCACGGGACCGGTCGAGATCACCGTCTCCCTCATCGCACCGTAGACGACGACCCGTCCCTCCTCGCGGTCGTACCAGGCGTGTCCCAAAATGCCGCTCTCAGCCGGCGGCTCCCCCGTGGCTATCGCCGCCGTCGCCGCCGGGGTTATGCTCGGGAAGACTGAAACTCCGTCCCAGACCGCCTCCCCCCTCTCGGCCAGAAAGCCCAGAGCAGGTGCGTCGCCGTCCCTGATCGCCGCCCGCAGCACGTCTGGCCGGATGCCGTCGAGCACGATCAGAAGCACGGGCTTGGGCACGGAGCCGTTCTTCGAAGTGTTGTAAGCCTCTGGCAAAGCCCGCTGATTGTACCCGAGATGTAGTATGGAGATCTTGTACTTACGTAAGCTTCAGAAGCGAACTTTCGACTCTTCTACTGTTCCAGCTCCGAGAACTTCATTAGCTTCTCGAATGATGGCGTGACTCTATAGAAACCTGCATCGCCGGGATCGCCGACGTTTACCCAGAAGCCATTTTCTTCATCAATCCCCGCAACTACCGATTCGATCAGCCCAAAAGAACTAATTCTGCTAAGGATCATCGAGAGGTCGGCTTTGTCTATAACGGTTTCGCAGCACACTTTGTTTCGCCACGATTGCCAAGCTTCTTCTCTTAGCATCGAGCGTGGCGCTTTATATAGCGAACGCGCCACCCTTAGCTCTTTGAGCGTTAGATCAGAGATCAAGTAAAGATACTCTTCCGCAGAGTACCTTCCTTGCTCAAAGTCGACGATTGCTCCCCTGAGTATCCTCGCGTAGATGTCTCTCTTTTCTTTGCTTCGTGTCTTGCGAGCTTCGTCCAGCGCCTTGACAAGCAGGTCAAATCCTTCGGGAGTCTGGAAATAGTCTTTTCTGACCGCCGCCTCTTCGAGAGTTGCGAGATGTTGCGCCAAAAGCTGGAGGAACTCATCCCTTCGCGCCTCTATGATCTGTTGGCCTTTACCGGCGGCTAGCTCTGTTAGGGAGTCGCCAACCAGCGGCATACGCTTCAATAG
>JAIVIG010000320.1 GCA_020200675.1 Actinomycetota bacterium | reverse complement strand
TGGAGCTACGGAGCGAGTTACGCAAGGCCAAGGAGCGCTTGAGGCACAAGGTGCACGTCATCTGTGGTTGTATCAGGCAGCCGGGCTACGAGGTTTAGATGCCTATGCAGAGATCAATAGTTCGGTAAAACAGCGCGGCTTCGCGCGACGGCGCTCACAAAAACAAAAGGGCGGGGGCCGGTCTTCGGCCTCCGCCCAAACTCGCTCGCTTCTAGTACCTGGGAACGCTCGGGTCTATCTCCTCGCTCCAGGCGGTGATGCCGCCCTCGACGTTGTAGACGTTCCCGAAGCCCGCGTCCTGCAGGATCTTGACGGCCTTCGCGCTGCGGCCGCCGGTCTTGCAGTACACAGCGACCTCGTCGTTCTGGTTTAGCTCCGAGAGGCGATTCGGAAGGTCCCCGAGGGGGATGAGCTTCGCACCCTGGGCCTCCAGGTTCGCCACCTCGTACTCGTGCGGCTCGCGCACGTCGAGGACAGCGACCTCCTCGCCCGCGTCGAGCTTCTCCTTGAGCTCTCTGACGGTGATCTCGGGCAGCTCGTCGACCGATTCGGCGGCCTGCGCCTGGGGTATCCCGCAGAACTCCTGGTAGTCGATCAGCTCGGTGACGGTCGGGTTCTCGCCGCAGACCGGGCAGTTCGGGTCCTTGCGCAGCTTCATCTCGCGGAAGCTCATCCCGAGCGCGTCGTAGAGCAACAGACGCCCGATGAGAGGGTCCCCGATCCCGAGTATGAGCTTGACGGTCTCGGTCGCCTGGATCGTACCTATAGCGGCTGGCAGGATACCCAGGACCCCGCCCTCGGCGCAGCTCGGCACGAGCCCCGGCGGCGGCGGCTCGGGGTAGAGGCAGCGGTAACACGGGCCCTCCTCGGCGTAGAAGACGCTCGCCTGGCCCTCGAAGCGGAAGATCGAACCGTACACGTTCGGCTTGCCCGAGAGCACCGAAGCGTCGTTGACGAGGTACCGCGTGGGGAAGTTGTCCGTGCCGTCGACGATGATGTCGAAGTCCTTGAAGATGTCGAGCGCGTTCTCACTGCTGAGCGGCTCTTCGAAGCCCTCGACGTTGACGTTCGGGTTTATGTCCTTTATGCGGTCGCGGGCGCTCTCCATCTTCGGACGCCCCACGTCGGAGGTGCCGTGGATGATCTGGCGCTGCAGGTTGGACTCGTCGACGACGTCGAAGTCTACGATGCCCAGGGTGCCGACCCCCGCCGCCGCGAGGTACATGGCGAGCGGCGCGCCCAACCCCCCGGCTCCGATGGTGAGTACCCGGGCCTGCTTCAGCTTCTTCTGCCCGTCGAGGGCGACCTCCGGCATGATCAGATGCCGGCTGTAGCGTGCGATCTCCTCGTTGGACAAATCGACCGCCCCGTTGGGCGATTGTACTAATGGCTTGCGTGTCTCCATGATCTGAAACTCCTCTTGCTGAAAGTGTCGAAAGCGGCGGATCGTGGTCCCACCCGAAAGGGGTGTAGAGAACTACCTACATCGCCCGCCGGCGATGGAGGGGATGATAGAGAGCTCGTCGTTCTCGGATACCTCGGTGTCCTGGCCGTCGAGGTAGCGGATGTCCTCGTCACCCTTGTACACGTTGACGAACGAGCGCAGCTTGCCGTCGCCGGTGTACAGGTGCTGTTTGAGATCCGGGTGCTCCTCGACGAGGTTCCCCAGAGCGTCGCCTGCGGTGCCGCCGCCTACTTCGACCTCCGAGTTGCCGCTCGTGTACTGCCTCAGAGGTGTGGGGATCTTGACCTTCGGCATATCAGAGTCTCCTTTTCGTCGTTACCCTACGATGGGCTCTTCGTCATAGCCCGATCGGTCGTCCTTCAAGACCCAAGAGCGCATATCCTCGACGTTCTCCGGACTCACCGAGGCGATGATGTACGAGAAGTTGGGCCAGGCGTGCTCCCGATCATACTCAGAAGGCTCGGCCGGATGGTCCGGGTGGGAATGGTATATCCCGAGGAGATCCATGTCTCGCTCGTCGGCCTGCTCTTCGAGTTTCATATACACCAGGGGATCTATGAGGAAGCGGCGTGACCGCTCTTCTTCGTGAACGTTCTCGGCGCGCCAGACGTCCACCACGATCTTCATGCCCTCTGCTTGCATACCCACGATCACACCGCTGCACTCCTCGGGGTAGGCTTCCTTGGCGTGGTCGTGGATGTGCTCGACGTCCCCCGCGCCTATCTTCAGCGGCACGGGCCTACTCCTCCCAGAAGCTCTCGGAGAGGTACTTGTCCGCGCTGTCGCACAGAACGGTAACGACCACCCCCGACTCCAGCTCCCGCGCCACGCGCAGCGACGTCGCCACCGCCGCCCCGGCGGAGATGCCGACCAGGATGCCCTCCTCTCGCGCGAGGCGCTTGACCATGTCGTAGGCGTCCTCGGTCGGGGTGCCGAAGTTCTGGTCGGCGATGGTGGGATCGTAGATCTCCGGCACGATGGCGCTCGCCATGTGCTTCATGCCCTCGAGCCCGTGGAAGGGCGAGTCGGGCTCGAAGGAAACGACCTTTATCTCTGGGTTGTACTCCCTGAGGCGCGTCGCGGTCCCGACGAAGGTGCCGCTCGTCCCCAGGCCCGCCACGAAGTGCGTGACCTCGCCGTCGGTCTGCTCCCAGATCTCCGGCGCCGTCGATTCGTAGTGCGACCGGGGGTTGGCCGGGTTCTTGTACTGGTCGGGGTAGAAGTACCTCTCCGGATTCTCGGCGTAGAGCCTCCTCGCCTCCCGGATGGCCCCGTCCGAGCCATCGCCCGGGTCGGTCAGCACCACCTCGACGCCGTAGGCGCGCAGTATCTTCTTGCGCTCCTCGCTGGCGTTCTTTGGCATGCACAGCTTGACCCTGTAGCCCAAAGAAGCCCCGATCCAGGCATAAGCGATCCCCGTGTTGCCGCTCGTGGCGTCGAGGATTACCTTCCCGGGTCCGAGCTCGCCGCTCTTCTCGCCGTCCCGAATCATCCACAAGGCGGGCCTGTCTTTGACCGAACCGCCCGGATTGTACCACTCGGCTTTACCCAGAATTCTGACCCCAGGCACCTCGCGCGAGACGCTCGACAACTCTAAGAGAGGCGTGTTTCCTACGAGGTCCGTGGGCCGTGAGGCAGCTTGGGTATTAATCCTAGTAATCATGTCGGAATTATTATACAAGATAGGAGGCCGGCGTCCAGGAGCAGAGAAGCGGATGAATTTTCGATCAACGCATTAGCCGGAAGGCTCGAAAAAAGCCCTCCGGCTATGGTTGGTGCGAGACCCCTAGTATACCCTTGTCCGAGAACCCCGCGCTACTCGTTTTGCCGTATCTATCCCAGATATTCCAGAATTTTTTCCAGGGAACGACGGCGGCAGGTGAAGATGGGGGTATCCAGCTCGGTGTAGGCACTGGCCTCGCTCTCCCTGAGCTCCATCATGAGGTCCTGGAACTTCTCGGGGGTTTCGGCCTCGAAGGAGAGGATGAACTCGTAGTCGTCTCCTATGTGCATGTGCTCGTTCATCATCCGCTGGCGCTCCTCGAGTGGGAGCCGGTACCATTCGCGGGTTTTCACGAACGGGTAGACGAAGAGGTACTCGCCCTCACCGGGAATGATGTAGCGACGGTTCTCCCACCCCGGGGTGTGCTCGCCGACGTAGATCGAACGCCTGCTGAGGCCGAAATACGAGTAGGTAGTGCTTAGGTACTTGCCGAGCCCGCTCTTGAGGAGGGCCGCGGTCATCTCCTCGAAGGCGTCGAGGTCGTACCCTATACGCCACAACATGAAGTCCGCGTCCGACCGGAGGCCCATAAGAGAGAACGACCGCAGCAGCATCCCTCCCGAGTGTTTCTCGACGGCGTCGAGGAACTCCCTTTTGCCTCTCGCGCGCTCCTCGTCGGGGAGGTGGCGCCACCCGGGGTCGAGCTTGAAGAAGAGGTAGTTTATGTACTGGGCCGGGAGCTTCTCCTCCTGCGCCTGCTGCCCCCGCGTCCGCGTCTCGGTCATTGTGCCTCCCTTCGGTCGGCAGCTGTCAGCCGTCAGCTTCTAGCTGTCAGCTTTTTCTACCGGTGGCCAACTGTCTGGCGTGTGCGCGACGGCCCTTACAGCGTAGCTATGGTGTGTCACGTCTGCAGTTCTCCTCCTGGTATGCGCCCATCGTCTTTCAAGCTGATGGCTGACGGCTGACAGCTGATTGCTTTCCAAGTCCGAAGTTGTTCTCGTAGAGTTCCTCGATGCGGGAGAGCTCCTCTCCGGTCAGGTCCGGCGTCTCGGGGGCGGCGGCGAACTCGTCAAGTTGGGCCTCGTCGTAGATGTTCGGCAGGGTCGAGGCGACTTCGGGCGAGGCGAGGATGAACTTCAGGGCCGCCTGGCCAAGGGTGCGCTCCCCCGATTCCGTCAAAAAGCCTAGTTGTTCTACTTTTTTGAGGCCGTCGAGGAGCCACTCCTTCGGGCGGTGGCGGCGGTGGTCGTTCTGGCCGAAGGTGGTGTTCTCGTCGTACTTGCCCTCCAGCATGCCGGAGGAGTGGGGGACGCGGACGACGAGGCTCGTGTTCGTCTCGCGGGCCGCCCCGATCAGGTCGCGCCCCGGATCCTGTTCGAGTAGGTTGTGGATCATCTGCACGCCCGCGACGTTCCGCTCGCGCATCGCCCTCACGCCCTCTTCGAGCCACCCTATCTTCGGTCCCAGGGCGACGCCGTAGGCCCGGATCTTGCCCTCCGCCCTGAACTCCTCCATGAGCGAGAAGAGGGCGTCGTTCTCGATGGCGTCCATCTTGGTGTTGTGGAGCTGCAGGAAGTCTATATAGTCGGTGCCGAGCCTCTTCAGGCTCTGGTCGAGGGCGAAGCGGATAAAGTCCTCGGACCAGTCCTGGGGGCGTTCCTGCTGGCCGCGGCGCGCGGTGTGGTTGTAGAAGTCGTAGCCGATCTTGGTCGAGATGACGACTTCGTCGCGCATATGTCCGAAGGCGTCTGCCAGGAGCGTCTCGCCGAGACCCGAGCCGTAAGTGTCGGCGGTGTCGAAGTAGTTGATGCCCCTCTCGTGCGCCAGCCTCAGGAGCCGCACCGACCTCGCCTCGTCGACCTCGCCCCACCAGCCGGTCGAGACCGTCCAGACGCCGAATCCGACCTCAGAGATGTTTATGTCCGTGTCGCCGAGCCTCCGATATCTCATATCTTTCCTCTCGTCCGGATCGCCAGCCGCGAATCTCTCACCGAATACCTAATAATTACTACATTCTAACTCCCCATCCTGTGAATTCTCCCAAACGTCCCGCGCGAGCGCCGCGGCGAACTTGGGGCGGGGGGCACATATAATCCTCCGATGGCAGGGAAGAACTATGGCCTGATCGCCGGTTACGCCGCCGGGGAGCGGGGGACCCGGGAGGCGGCGCGCGAGGGGGTGGCGATCGTCGTGGTGGACGCGTTCCGGGCGAGCACCACGATAGCGGTCCTCGTGAGCAAGGGCGCCCGGGTGATACCCGTGGCCTCCATCGAGGAGGCGGCGACCCATACCGGGGTCGACTACCGCGTTGGGGAGCGTGGCAGCTCGAAAGTGCGGGGCTTCGACTTCGGTAACTCGCCGACGGAGATCGAGGCGGCGGAGCTGGCTCCGGGCGCGACGGTCGTGCTGAGCACCACCAACGGCACCCGGATAATCGGGGCCGCCCGTGGCGCCGCCGAGATCCTGGCCGGCGCCTTCGTAAACGCCCACGCTGTAGCCGACGAGCTGGCGACCGGCGCTTACGGAGATCGGATCGCGGTGGTCGAGTGTGGCTGGGAGGGCCGCCGGGCGTCAGAGGACGAATCCGCCGCGGGCGCCATCCTGTACCGCCTGCGGGAGAGGGGTGTTGGGCTCGACGAGCGGGCACGGCGGGTCGTAGATCTCTACCTCGTGCGCCCCGAGAAGACACTGCGCCGGAACAGCGCCGCCCGGCGTCTCGCGCGCCTCGGGTACGAGCGGGATCTCGATTTCTGCCTCGCCGAGAACACCGTGCCGGTCGTCCCCCGCCTCGAAGGGGGCGCCTTCGTGGGCCGGCGGTAAGGGGCGTTGGCCGGAGGGCCTAACGAAGGGGTCGGGAAACGACCCGAATATTCGCCAAAAATAATCTTGACAAGGGCGTGATGCGCCATTAATCTGAAGTTGGGCACGGCGGATCAAATGTTACAAGCTTCGCCAAACCGCCGAGGAGAGGAGGTGCTGACCAATATGACGATTACCATCACCCACGAGAGGGTTAAAGAGGTTACCCGCGAGGAGGTGGATCGGGCCATCGACGTGATCGAGCGTCATCTCGAGAAGGAGGCTCGTACCCGCAACCTGCTCGACGAGCAGGCGATCATGCGTCCCAAGGACCTGTGCAAGCAGCAGGGTCTGGACATGGTTGCCGAGCTGCGCGGCATGGTCTAAACACCGTCGCTGCGGCGCCTAGCCCATGAAGGGGGATGCACAGTAAGGTCCCGAAGACCTTAAGGGTCCCAGGGGCTGTCCATCCCCCTTCACGAGGCTAAAGAGGACCGGGTTAGCCTCGGTCCTCTTTTTCTTGCCGGTTTGTGGATCCTCTGTCTTCGGATTCCTGGCTCCGCCCTTCCTCGGGGGCGTTACCAGAGGACTGCGCGGGTTCGGCTTCGCTGCCGTTCGGCCCAGCGCCGGGCTGCGCGGGGTTCGTTCCCTTCCCGGGTTGCTGGGGTGTACCTCCCGGTTGTGAGGGTGTGCCGCCGGCTCCCGGTTGCGCGGGCTCTCCGTCCGATCCTTGGGGTGCTTGCTGGTCGCTCCCCGGCGCGGACGGTTGGTCTTTAGAAGGGTCTCCCGATGGGGTCGTGCCGGAGTAGCCGCCCAGGATGGAGAGGCCGGACCCGCGCGATGATCCCCCGGATTCGTCGTCGTCCGAGCAAGAGGACCAGACCAGGCAGGAGAGGGTCTTGCCCCCGGCAAGCTCGATGCCGGTGACGCCGGTCAGACCGATCGCCGTCGCCACCAGCCCGGCCAGAAGGCCCGCGACGAGCATCTTACGCCTCTGGTTCGACGGAAGGTCTCTGAGGAAGCCTGGCATGGCGCGCAGGCGCGAGAGCAGACCGGGGGACCGATTATCCGCCGCTTCCGGTTCCGCTGCCGGCTCCGGGTTCGGTTCCGCGTTCGGTCTGCCGGGGATGCGGATCTGCTGGGTAGAGAGGCGACCCCGTACCGTATCAGGGAGGCCCGATATCTTGTTGGTAGCCTTCATCAACTGAACCTTGAAGAGGGCAGAACCCAGGGTGATCAAGACAGCCGCCATAGCCGTCCCGATCAAAGTCCCGGCTACCCCGAGCTTGGAGGTAAAGACCGCCGCCAGTACCGACGCGATCCCCGCCGCTACCGCCTTGTACGACTCGACGACTTTTTGTGACTTCTCCTCTTCCACCATGACGCGGAGATTGTATCAGCTTGCTACTGTGTGTGAAAGGGATGACAGGGAGGAAATTGGGGGCGAAATTGGAGGTAGATAGAAGAAGCGAAGGAGGGATCCAAACTCTGGACACCCCGTTCGGAGGTATTGCGGCGCCCGCGTTCGCCGGGTACCGCTGGTTCCTATAAGTGAGCGGTTTTCTTACCGAACGTGCGCTGTCGAACCTGCGCGAACTCTGGTGTACCGGTGTACTCGTTGGCGTAGTAAACGGCGGTGGTGCTCGAAGCTCTGGTCCTCTGCTCCTTCGGGTGGACGTCGGGGTCGTGCGTCTTACGGTGGGTGTTGGGTTCTCTTCGAGAGAAAGCTGTCCGAATCCGTCTTCACCGGAAGATCGGCTTGCGGTGGCAAGATGGGTATCTCAGCGGGCGTGCTCGTCTGGCGCGGATCGGGGGACCGGGTACGGCAGGATCTCCGCGAGACGGGACGTGTGAAACCTAGAGATCCAGCGCGTCTTCCAGGATAGTCTTTAGCTGCGGCAGGGCGTCGCGATCCATGACGTTAAGGGCCTTTATGCCGGACAGTTTCTGAACGAGTTCAACGCCCGCTTCGGTGCGCGTTGCCAGGCCCGTCACGAGGTCTGGGTTGTTCTTGAAGTCGAACGCTTCGAGCATGCCGGCGACGGCGTAGGGGTCGGTGGCGGAGAGCACGGTGCAGCGCACGTTCGGGCCGACCTCTCTGATGGCCACCTCACCGTTGTACGGTTCCAAGGGCGAGGCGCCCACCTCCGCCACGAGCACGTCGGCCTCTACCTCGGCGATGCGCGCCAAGAGGTCGCGTAGGGCTTGTCGGTAATCCTCCTCGGGGACCGCGGTCGAGGGGAGCCCCGCGTCCACGAAGTCGAAGGTGTGGTCCGCTCCGGCGTCCGCCATGCTGAGGAGGTCACTGTGACGCGCCGCCCCCGCCAGCTTGACGCCGACCACCCTCAGCCCGGCCTGCTCCAGCAGCCGCACTATGACCTTCGCCGCGGTGGTCTTGCCCGCCGACATGGAGGTCCCGATCAGCAACACGGTAGGCATTTCGAAGGAACGCTCCGGAGCCGGCGGCGCGAAACCGCGCATCGTCGCCTTCTCCCCGTCGGCGAGCACATGTCACGTGTAGGTGAGGGAGAGGATCGTGGCGCCACCGGAGGTAACCTTCCCGAAGAGTCCCGCCGCCGTCAGCGCCTCCATTTGCAGGTCGTCCCCGATCTCCTGCCATTCGCCCACCGATTCGAGGGTCGCGTAACGTTTACCGAACGCTCCCACGACGAGGTCGCCCTCGATCACCTCGACCATGCGGCCATCTCTCTGCTCGATAGGGGAGAGGCCGCTCCGGGACGGGTTTACCTTCCCGACGACGTAGTCCCCCGTCTCCCATTCCTCTCTGGGTAGCTCCTCGACGGAGAACGAGACCTCCGGCAGATTGGAGATCCTCGTGAGGGAGGTGTAGAAGTACTTGATCGTCATGCGCCGCTCCTTTTTTCGAGCGAAGGTTCCATCAGCAACAACGCCAGCAGGGCGGACCGCTCGATCATTTTGTCTACGTAAACAAACTCGTGCCGGGCATGAGCGCCACCGCCGACGGCCCCGAGCCCGTCCAGGGTAGCGGCGAAGAGACTCGTGGCGTTTCCGTCAGAAGCCCCACCGGCCGTACCCTCCTCGAGCTTCGCGCCGATCCTCGCTCCGAGCTTCCTGGCCGCCTCCCAAAGCCTTCGGTTTCGAGGGGTACGCTCCATGGGAGGCCGGCCGAAGCCGCCCTGCACGCGTAGTGTGACGCCCGGCGTTACGGGCTCCAAGCTCGATATAGCCTCCTCCACCCGTCGGGCTTCTTCTCCGGTCGGTGTCCGCACGTCCACCAGTGCCCTGCTCTCCGGGGCGACGACGTTCGGTCTCAGGCCACCTTCTACCACGCCCACGTTGACGGTCGTTCCCCGCGGCAGGTCGTTCAGGGCGTGGAGGGCCTGTATCAGGTGCGAGAGCTCCAGGATCGCGCTGGCTCCACCTCCGGGATCCAAGCCCGCGTGCGCCGCCTTACCCTCGATGGTGAAGGAGAAACCTCCCGCGCCTTTGCGGGCGGTTTTGAGCTTGCCTCCTGGTTCCAGGGAAGGTTCGAGGACGAATACCCTATCCGCGACACGCGCCAGCCGGCGGATGTGGCGCCTGGATTCCCGGCTGCCGATCTCCTCGTCCGAGTTGACGAAGACTACCGGGACCACGGAGGGCTCCAGGTCGAGCGCCCGCAACGCCCGCAGGGCGTAGACCATTTGCACCAGGCCGCCCTTCATATCGTAGACTCCGGGACCTCTGACCACGCCGTCATCTACCTCGACCGGCATCTCTTTCAGGGTCCCGAGCGGCCATACGGTGTCGCAGTGACCCAGCAACAGCTGCACCGGCCCGCGAGGCTCCCGCTCTCGCTTCTTTTGTGGCCTCGCGTAGAGATGGCCACCGGTCTTGCTTCCCGGGACGCGACGCACCGCGTAACCCAGCTCGACCAGCGCTCTGGAGAGGATGTCGAGCACCGGCCCCTGAGACGCCGGCTCTCCCGAAGGGGATTCCGCGAGCGCGAGCCGGCACAGAAGGTCTACCATCGACCGCCGGTGCTCGCGGAGATAATCCAACAGCTTCTTATCCGTCTCCATGTATAAGTCCCTAGCATACGCGACCAGCCGGGGATGGAAAGTGGCGGCTCCCTGCCCCAGATGTCCTCCCGAATTGTCACGTCCGCTCGCGAGCGCAGCTTCTCATTACCCGTCCTCCTCGACGAGCGGTTCTCGGAGCAGAACCTCATCCGGGCGTCCTTTGTCCTCTACGCCGCGGCTCTCTGCGTCGTCGCCAGGTCCTGGGGCCGCTCCTCATGGCCGCGGCCGAGCCACTCCTGGGGCTCAGCGGTGCATACTTCGCCGCCGCCGCCCTCGTTGGCGGCATGTTCTTCGTGGCCTTCTTCTTTATCCGCTGACCGCGGCGCCCGGCTCCTCGTGCGAAGGTCAAAAGGGCACGTCGAGCAGCACCTCTACCAGATCGGGGATGTCTGCTTTCTCTATCTTCTCCAAGGCTTTCAGGTATGGGAGCCTCATCTAGCTACTGGTAGCAGGCCCCACTCCGCTCCTGCGAGAACTCCTTCGGACAACTGCCATCCGGCATACGTGGTACAGGCCCCGCGGTCGGACCACCCGCATTCATCAAGGTACCCGGACCCGGCCCGGGTGGAGGAGATGGTGAGGGTGCCGGGGGCCGCAGTGGTGGTGAAGGAGGAGGTGGTGGCGTAGGACGTGGCGTAGTGCTCGGTGGCGGAGGGGAGGGTGTGGTCTTTGGCTGGGCTCCGGACGTTGACTCCGGCTCATCGATAGCGGCGGTGACGGGGTTCAGGTCCTCCTCGGAATTGTCGTAGGAGAAGGTCTCGCACGCGATGCCGTCGTCCTCACCCTCTTCTTCGTCCAGTTCGTCGGGGTCGCTCGGGTCCTCCCTCAGATGTTGTTGTGCTTCGGCTTGAGAGTCGAAGTCTTCGCAGAACAGCAACTCCTCATCATCCTGTGCATCGGCGTACGGCATCAGCTCCCACGCCGCTCGCAGGCCGATACCGACGAAGAGCATCAGGACTATGAGCGCTACCTTTACCGCTACACCGTTCCTACTCATGCCGGAACCTCTGCCTTCGGTGCTTGGTTGCGCCGTTATTGTAACCAAATCAGAACACCGGCGAGGTATGCTGCTACGAGTGGTATATGCCGGACACGCTCGCGCTATCCCTGGTTACCGCCGCGGGAAAATGCAGACGTCAGGAACCGGATGGCATAGGCTGGGGCGGATAGTGAGCGAAGGAAGGTGCGGTCGCGCTTTCGTCCTCTTGGCGGCGGTCCTCGCTGGCGGGAGGCGTGCTCCCTGTGCGCCTTCGTCTAT
>JAIVIG010000051.1:10948-12757 GCA_020200675.1 Actinomycetota bacterium | reverse complement strand
ACGCTATCCGCATCCGCTCCCTGTACCCCACCACCGGCTCGTCCGAGAGGTCCACGACGACCTCGACGTCGTCGTACTCCTCGAGCGCCTTTTCAACCGCCGAGACCGGGTCTTCGGCCTTTACGAGCGGCACGCCGTAGTCGGTCCCCTCTTTGAGCTTCTCCGTGCCACCCAGAAAGGCAGCGGCCACGCCCTCGAGGCCGAAAGTTTCTTCTACCCTTTTCATGGCGTCGAGGACGACGGGCGGGTAGTGCTCGCCGTCTATGAGGAAGAGCGCCCGCACTGTGCAGGGTAAGGTTACCGGTCGCCCAGAGAAGAAGGGCCGCCGTAGGGGGAGCTGGGGATCTCCGAGTCTATCTTGTCCTCGAAGCGCGAGTACTCGCGGGTGTCGGAGTCGAAGTCCACGATCAGCTCGCGCTCCTTGAACGGGTACTTGCGGAAGACCCTTACCCTCCCGTTCTCTATCTCGATGATGTTGTAGCAGGGCCGGGTGTTGCCCCGAAGGCGCGTCGTGGAGGCGGTCCCGGCGTTCACGATGAACATGTTCTCCAGCCGCCACGAGTACGGCACGTGCTTGTGCCCGGAGAGGATCAGGTCCACTTCCAGCTCCGAAAGGAGCTCCAGGATGTCCCCCGCATCGAAGATGATGTTCCGCTCGCGGCCCGTGCCGGGGATCGGGATCAGGTGGTGGT
Organism: Actinomycetota bacterium; assembly: GCA_020200675.1. GTDB lineage: Bacteria > Actinomycetota > Rubrobacteria > Rubrobacterales > Rubrobacteraceae > Rubrobacter_F. The sequence goes on along the minus strand of JAIVIG010000051.1, from coordinate 12,065 downwards.
GTACCACGAAGATCTTGAGCTTATCCCCCGCGCTCTGGAAGCAGTCCCGGATAAAGCCGTAGTGTTCACGGCCCACCCGACCGTCGTTCAAGTCCGGCTCCGAAGAATCCACGCCCACCATGATCGCGTCCTCGAACTCGATGACCGAGTAACGCTCGCCGAAGAGCCGCTCGAAGTGTATGTAGCCGACGTTTCTCGAGTCGTGGTTTCCCGGTATGACCATCAGGTTCTCGCACCTGAACTGCCCCACGTACTCGGCCGACTGCTCGAACTCCTGGCGGTAGCCCGCGTCCGTGAGATCCCCCGAGACCACGACCGCCGTCGGCGCGTAGTCGTTTATCTCGAGGATCGAACGCTCCAAAAGGTCCGGGACGAAGTACGGGCTCCCACAGTGGATGTCGCTGATCTGGCAAATCGTCAAACGGCCGTCGTTGCTCATTTCCCCCCGGGGTACTCGTATCGGATCAACCGGCTATACACAAGTATAACGAAGCCGAGTCGAAACGTGTCAAAGGAGCGTTAATCGCCGGAGACTTCCCACGACACAACGAGTTGCGTACCACTCATTCTGGCGGTACCAAAGGTCGTTTTCGCCAGGCGATCTGACCCACGTGTATAGTGCCGCGGTAGCATCGGAAGTACCCGGTGAGCTCCTCCTACATCCTCTCGGGCGCGTTGACCCCCAAGAGGCCGAGCCCGATCCGGAGCACGTTCTTCGTAGCCGCGCACAGAGCGAGCCTGCGCTGCCTTAGATCTTCGTCCTCGATCAGGACCTGATGCACGGTGTAGAACCTGTGAAAGCGGGTCGCCAGGGTCTCCAGGTAGGTCGGCAAGGGGTGTACCTCCCTACGCGCCGCCGCCCCCTCAACGACCCGCGGGAAGTCGAAGAGCTCCAGTAGCAGGGCCCGTTCCTCGGGGGCGAAGTCGCCGGGCGACACGTCCTTTATGGTCTCCGGGTCGAGCCCGGCCCGGCGGAAGATGCTCGCGATGCGGGCGTGGGCGTACTGCACGTAGTAGACCGGGTTCTCGTCGGACTGCTGGACGGCGACCTCGAGGTCGAAGTTCATCTCGGTGCGGTGCGAGGAGCGCACGTAAAAGTACCGCGCGGCGTCCTCCC
>JAIVIG010000051.1:7909-10929 GCA_020200675.1 Actinomycetota bacterium | reverse complement strand
GTCCAACAGCTCGTCGAAGGTGACGAAATTGCCGGCCCGCTTGCTTACCTTGACCTGCTCCCCGGCACGCACAAGCTTTACCAGCCGCACGAGCTCGATATCCAGGAAGTCTTCTGGCAGCCCCAGCGCCACGAGTCCGGCCCGGAGCCGCGGCCCGTACCCCGCGTGGTCCGCGCCCCACACGTCTATCGCGGTCTTGTAGCCGCGGTTCCACTTGTCCCGGTGGTAGGCAAAATCGGGCGCGACGTAGGTGTAGGAGCCGTCCTGCTTCACCAGGACCCGGTCCTTGTCGTCCCCGAGCTTCGAGGAGGCGAGCCACAACGCGCCCTCGCTCTCGTAGACGTACCCGCTCTCTTTGAGCTCCTCGATCACCTTCTCTATGGCGCCCGACTCGTAGAAGCTCTTCTCGCTGAAGTAGCTATCGAATCGTACCCGAGCGCGGGCGAGCGTCCGCCGGATGTCGTCCATGCACCACGAGGTGGCGAACGCCATTATCTCCGGCAGAGCCTCTTCGGGAGACGCGTTCAGGTAGCGGTCGCCGTCCCTGTTTTTGAGGTCTTCGGCGATCTCGCGGATGTATTCGCCACGGTAGAGGGCCTCCGGGTGGGAGACAGGCCATTCCCGGCCGAAGAGCTCGGCGTAGCGGGCGGCGACAGACTCGCCGAGCAGCCGGATCTGGTTCCCTCCGTCGTTGAAGTAGTACTCCCTGGAGACCCGGCGCCCCCCGGCACCCATGATCCTCGCCAGAGAGTCTCCGTACGCCGCGTGCCGCCCGTGCGCCACCGTCATCGGACCAGTCGGGTTGACGCTGACGTACTCGAGCAGGACGGGTTCTCCCGAAGGCTCCCGCCTCCCGTACCCCTCACCCGCCGCGAGCAAAGCCTCCAACTCCTCATCCAAAGCCTCTGAAGAAAGCCGGAAGTTGATAAACCCCGGCCCCGCGACCTCGGCGCTCTCGACGAACGGCGCCTCTAGCGAGGCGACGATGTTCTGCGCAACCTCACGAGGATTGCGCTTTAACACCCTCGCGTTAGCCAGGGCGACGTTGGTGGCGAAGTCCCCGTGCGCGGCCTCGTTCGGCCGCTCGACGCGAACGCCGTCCAGCTCTATCCCGTACGCCCCCCGAACCGCCTCCCGCAAGGCCCCGGCCACCCTCTCTTCGAGACCGGACCTGCTAACCATCCCGACCCAGAAGCTCGTCCAGAAGATTCTGGTTCTCCGCCGCCATCCGCTCGGTCTCCCGCCGGTCGCGCGCGAAGCTCACCGCGAAGACATCCCCCGCACGCGCATCCTCCGGCAGCAGTTCCCGCGGCACGTCGAAGCTTTTCCTGCCGTGTGGATACAGCAGCAAAACCGCCATCCCGTTATCCTCGAATCTGTCCAGCTGCACCTGCATAAACGTATGTTACCGCGAATTTAGCGGTCAGCCATCGGCTTTCAGCCATCAGCAGGGCCGCGGAAGGCGAAAGTCGGTGAACGGGATTGCATAGTAAGGTGGGCCACGTCCCGCGCCACAGGCATTCGCCTACCCTAAGAGAAGCTGACAGCTGATGGCTGAGTGCTGACAGCTAATAATGATACCGCTCGCCCCGGTTTATCTTCGCCGCGCGGTAGAGTTGCTCCAGGAGGACCACCCGCGCCAGGGCGTGCGGCAGGGTGATGGGGCCGAAGGAGATGAAGGCGTCCGCCCGCGCGAGCACCTCCGGGGAGAGCCCCAGAGGACCGCCGAGGACGAAGGCGACGTGGCTTCGGCCCGAGAGGCCCAGGGTGTTTAGCCGTCGCTCCAGCTTCTCTGAGGAGAGCGGCTCGCCCTTCTCCCGGTCCAGGGAGATCACGTACGCCCCCGCGGGTATCCTCCTGAGGAGCCTCCTGGCTTCAGCGGCAAGCACCTCCTCGGACGTGCGCCGGTTCAGGTCTTCCTCCGGCACCTCGACGACCTCTACCGGGAAGTACCGCCGGAGCCTCTTCAGGTAGTCTCGACAGCCCTCGTCGGCCCATCCCTTCAGGGTACCGACCGCGACGATGGTGACGCGCCGGATCATCGCGGGGCCTCTACTCCAGGAGGTCGAAGAGCTGGACCCCGGCCTCGCCGTAGCGGTAGACGTACTCCCGGCTCTCTATCGGCTCTCCGACCTCGATCCAGGTTGTCGGGTGCTTGGCCATTGCAGCCCGAACCCTGACGCCCGTATGCCCGGCCATTTTTAGCGCCTTGCGCGCGGTGCCGCACGCCCGGGCGGGCGAGTTGTTGGTCTCCGATAGGTGCGCGAGCACCAGATCCTTGAGGCCGTGCGGGGCCAGAGCGCACGCCGCTTCGGCGGCCTGCTCGTTCGAGAGGTGGCCGCGCGCGGAGGCCACGCGCCGCTTGAGGTCCGCCGAGTACGGCCCGCGTCGGAGCCAGTCGGGGTCGTGGTTGGCCTCCAGGACCACCGCGTCCGCGCCGCGCAAGAAACGCAAAGGCCCGGGCCCCATCTCGCCCAGATCGGTCGCCAGTGCGCTGACCCGCTCGCCGTCCGAAAGGCGCACCCCGTAGGTCGGCGCGTCGTGGGGCACTTCGAAAAAGGTCGCCGAGACGCCTCCCAGGTCCAGAGCTTCGCCGGCGCCCACTAGCGCAGCGCCCTTGACGTCTTCTGCGACCCCTGGCGCGGCGTAGACCGGCACCTCACGCTCGCGCAGGAGGGAACGGACGCCGCAGGTGTGGTCGGCGTGTCCGTGGGTCAGGAGCACGGCCGAGACGCCGATGATCTCCCGCCCGATCCGGCCTAGAAGCCCCCGCAGGCGACGGCACGAGAACCCGGCGTCGACGAGCAGCCCTCGTCCGCCGGCCTCCAGATAGGTCGCGTTGCCCGAGCTGCCGCTCGAAAGTACGCTGAAGCGCAGAATCGCCTCCATGTCTCCACGCCATGATGGTTTCGGGAGCCAGGGGCTCCCGCTGACCGAAGATCTTAGCACGCCGCCATTACGGTAGGTGTTAAAGCGAACCTACCACCACAATGCCTGCAGTTAGCCATCCGGCTCCAAGG
>JAIVIG010000051.1:0-7674 GCA_020200675.1 Actinomycetota bacterium | reverse complement strand
GGGGCTACCTACACCCGCCTGCAATTGACTGGAGACCCCAGGTGGAAAACTCTCGGCTTCCGCCGGGCCTTCGTGCTCGGAACCGGCACCTTGGTACTGCTCGCGGTCGGCAACGCCGCATGGGCGACCAGCACCGTTTCCTATGAGAGAAAACTCGCTACGGAACCCAGTGGCCCTGCGGTCAGTTCAGCAGGCGAGAAAGAAGATCACACCCACTGCACCGAGCCCCCGACGCCTCGGCAGCAGGAAGCGGCCGATAAACTCGCGGCGTATACCAAAGCGGGCGTGGCGGAGTACGTAGACCCCTCGGTGGCTAAAGCTGAAGGCTACCGGCCTAGCTCGCCCTCTTGGCGACCGATCACGCATTACCTCAATCCCGCCTACCAGCGAGACAGCGAGGTCCTCGATCCCGATCGACCGGAGGCACTGGTCTACGCGAACACTTCGAAAGGTACCGTCCTGCTAGGCGCCATGTACCTCACGCCCGAGCCCGGCGTTTCCGGTCCCCAGATCGGCGGCTGCCTCACCCAATGGCACGCCCACTCCCTACAAGGGCGGGAAACTCCGGAGATGATGCATGTGTGGACCGCGGATGTCCCTGGCGGGCCGTTCAGTGAGCTAAGGCCCCGCGAGTTCGTCTCCTCTTTAGAAGACTAGAGCTTCCGGCGATTGCTCAGGCGGATTTTTCGACGAGCTCTCCCTGCACCACGAGGCGTTCGGTGAAGTCCGGAAGGGTGCAGGTCTGAAGGGTGACGATAGACTCGCCCTCGACCGCGTTCATCACCTCGATGTTATCGGGCGGGACCACTTTTTGCTCCGTCACCCTGTAGACGTACTCGTCGCCGGCGGCGTCTTTCAGGGAGATCTCATCTCCAGGAGCGAGCTTGTTGAGGTCGTAGAACACGTACAAAGAGTCCGTGTCCGGGTAGCCGAGCCGGTGCCCCGCGATGTAGACGTTGGCTCCGTCCTGCCAGGGGAACCCCGTGGCCGGGACGTGGATCGCCGATTCCTTGAGCTTCTCCTCAGAGATGGAGTCGAAGGCAGACACGTCTTCGAGCCCGAGCTTGGGTACAGTTAGATATAGAGTCTTGTCCTCAGGGCCACCAGGATCCCGGCCGAAGTTGAAGGGCTTGACCGCCGGAATAGCGCCTGCGGACGTGCCTACAGGCAGCTCGATCGGCTGGTCGTCAGGGCTCTCCTCGTTCCAGTCCCTGTACTTCGGGGCCCCCGTACGCTCCTCTTCCGAGAGGATGTCTTCCGGGCGCACCGCCTGGACGGTCGTCCACTGATCTGTTGATTCTGTTTGGGTCGCGTCGGCCAGAGCCTCGGTGGATTCCTGGCCCTCGTTCTCCGCTGAAGGCGTGCCCCCACAGGCAGGGATGACGGGCAACAACAAGAGGAGCAGGGCGGTAAGCGCCCTGCTCCCTGTAAAGATGCGTCGGTGCAATGTCGTCAGGCTATACGCTCCTGAAAGCTAGGCGCCCGGGCCGCCCGTCTTCGGCATCTCACGGCGACCGCCGCCGCCACTAGCGCCGCCGCCACCACCGCCTCCCATACCGAGGAACGGGGCGATGGCCGCGAGGACCTCGTCCTTGGTCAAAGCCTTCGCGAAGGCCGTGTTGGCCGGAGGCACGACGCCCAGAAGGTTGTTGACAGCAACGACATGGTCGCCTTCGACCCCGGCGATGGTCCCGGCGGCCTCCAGGAGATCCGGGCTCTGAATCATCGGCCCCGCACCCAGGTAAGCTCCCACGCCTGTCGGCTCTAGAACGCTGGCCAACTTCAGGACACCATCCTGGCTCGCAAGCGCGTCCGGCGGGAACGTGAACTCCGGCTTCGCGACCGGGGTCGCCCCCGCGCCTTGCAGCGCGGCCGTGATGGCATCCACGTGCGCGGCCTCGTGGTCGCGCAGGTTGGTCACAACACCCAGGGCCGGTCCGGAGAGGACCCCGGCGTCAAGCGCCTTCTGGTAGAACTCGCGCTCCAGGTACTCGAGCGTAAGGGCGAAGTTGAAGATGTCAGCGTCTCCGCCACCCTGAGCGAAGGCCTCGCTCGTGATCAGGGTCGTGCCGGCCGCGGCACCCACGCCGGCTACCGCGAGGGTCTTGAAAAAGTCCCTCCGCGTCCGGGGCTGCACGAATCCCTCCGCGCCCGGCACGTTTATCGTGTGATTCTCCATAAGTTAGTTAATCTCCTCCCTAACCTGGGGTAACGCCGAACGGAGCAACAGCCTCGACAACGGCTCCAAACGGCAGGGTCGGCTCGAAAGCCAGATTGTTCGGCGGGAGCACCCCGTTGAGGATGTTGATCGCAACTCGATGCTGGCACTCCACGTTGTGGATAGAGAGCGCCGCCGCGAGGAGATCCTTGCTCTCGAGCGCCGCGGCCGCACCCCCGTACGCCCCGATCCCGACCGGCTCCAACGTCGCCGCTAGCCCCAGGAACCTCGCCGGGCTGGACGTCGCGTCGGGCGGGAAGGTCAACTGCGGCGGCGGTGGCACCGGGGCGCCCAGCGACGCCAGGGTACCCGCGAGAGCATCGACGTGCGCCATCTCGTGGTCCCGAATGGCCGCTATCTGCGCGAGAGCAGGACCGCTAAACAAACCGGAGTCCACGCCCTGCGCGTAGAACGCACCCTCTAACCGCTCGAGCTGCAAGGCGAACCCGAGGATCGCCGCGTCCCCTAGCCCCTGGTAGGTGGGGTAGTTTGGTGGCGCCTGCGCGTCGGCAAAGCGGGTGGCGACACCGAAGCCACCTACGCCCGCCGCCGAGATCGCGGCTGTGACCCACGCCGCAGTCTTCAGGAAGCTGCGCCGCGAGTGCTCCTGGTCGATCCCGACCGGAGAAGTGCGGCCTATATCTGCATCCATCCCCATAGTCTCCTCTCTTTACAGGGGCCATTATCGGCCCCTTTTACACCTACTCAACGCCTTACTACGGAGTCGCACAGGACCTGGATCAATTCGGGTCCTGGCTATCCCCTCTCTAGCCTCGCGCTCCCCCAGACACGATGCTCATATGAGACGACTCAAGCAACATGATAGGTACCAACCTAATCAAAGTCAACATCTCTTAATATTTTAGTGTTTTGGATTACAGGCTATCCTTGGGGGCTACTCGTGGTCGGCAGTATGGTTGGCCGATGATCCGGTAGCCCCCGGTTGCCGTAGAATGCTTTTGTGGCGAACAGGGAGAGACAGTACCTGCTTCTGGCGGACGAGGACTTGATGTCCCTGGCCGGCAACGGCGACGCCGGGGCTTTCGCGGGGCTCTATGACCGGCACAGCCGGGCGTCGTACTCGCTGGCCTACCGGATGATGGGGGAACGCCAGGCGGCGGAGGACCTCGTGCAGGAGGTGTTTCTCGGCGTGTGGCGGGCGGCGGGGAGCTACCGGGCCGATAGGGGGAGCGTGCGCACCTGGATACTCTCGATCGTCCGCAACCGAGGCATCGACCAGTTGCGGACGATGGCGAGCCGCCGCAGGGTCCACGACAGGGTCGAGGCCACGGCCTCCGTCGCGCAGCCGAGCGAAGCCTTCGCCGAAACCTGGCGCAACTCCCAGCGCGAGCAGGTCAGGGAGGCCCTACGGGTCTTGCCGCCCGAACAGCTAAAGGTGCTCGAGCTCGCGTACTACTCCGCGTACACCCACACGGAGATAGCGGACCTGCTCGACCTGCCACTCGGGACCGTCAAGGGCCGCATGAGGCTCGGGCTGCAGAAGATTCGGGAATACTTCGACACTCGCGGGATGGAGGTGTCCGGATGAGCGACGAACGACCGGGACACGGCCCCGGAGGCGAAAGTCGGCGCGAGCGCTTCGACGATCTCAAGGGTGCCTACGTCCTCGGCGCCCTCGACGAGAGCGAGCGCAGGGAGTTCGAGGGCTACCTCACCGCACATCCCGAGCTGCAGGCCGAGGTCGACGAGCTCGGCTCCGTCGCCGACCTCCTGGCCCTCGCCCCGCAGGAGTACGAGCCGTCTCCCGAGCTTCGCCGCAACCTGCTGGGCAGGATCGGAGACGCCTCCGACGCTCCCCCACAACGCCGCGCACGCTCCCGCGGGAGGATCTTCGGCCCAGGCGGGCTCGCGGCGGCAGCGGTCGCGGTCCTGGCCATCGTCGGGCTCTCTCTGTGGAACGCCTCGCTGCTCGACGAGAACGAGGACTTGCGGGGCTCGCTTGAGACCCGCGAGACGCACGAGCTGCAAGGCTCCGGTCCGGCGGAGGAAGTGCGGGGAGAGGTCGTCGAGGTCAGGGACGGAAGGGCCGTTCTGGTGGCGGAAAACCTACCCCCCACTCCGGAGGGTGAAGTCTACGAAACCTGGCTCATGCGCGGCGGCGTCCCGGAGCCCGCCGGGCTCTTCCAACCGCGAGGCGGAGGAGACGCCGCGGCGCCCATCGAGGGCTCCATCGACGAAGCCGAAGCCGTGGCCGTGACCGTCGAACCGTCCGGCGGCTCCCCGGCGCCAACGAGCGACATCCTGCTCACCACGACCCTCTAGCCGCGGCCATCCGGCGTCCTCCTTGCCGGCTTCAAACGTTTGCCATTCCCGTAGCAGGGTACAACTCTTGTAGGGAAACGAAAGAAAGGAGCGTCTATGCCTGTCGGCAGGGTGACCGAGCTAAGCGCCACGTCGGATCAGAGCTTCGAGGATGCGATCAACCAGGGCGTTAGCCGCGCCACCAACACCCTCCGCAATGTCGAGAGCGCCTGGATCAAGGACATGAACGTCATGATCGAGAACGGCAACATCTCGGCCTACAAGGTCAACATGGCCATCACCTTCATCCTGGAAGAGGGTGAACAGCCCGGCTGAACGGGAGTCAATAGGCCGGTGTCTAGCGCCCCGATCTCACGGCCGGGGCGCTTTTTCTCGTCAGGACTCTTGTGCGAGCCAGTCCAGGGCGACGGCGGCGGTCCAGGACTGGTCGTCGGAGCCAAGAGGCTCGCCGGTGAACGGCTCGAAATACTCAGCGAAGCCCCCCGCCGCTAATTGCTCGAGGGAGGCCCGGCGCAGGCCCGCGGCCCGCTCCTTCTCGCCGGCCCGCACGAGGGAGCGCCAGAGCAACCAGGAGATCACCGGCCAGACCGGACCACGCCAGTACGCGCGCGGGTGGAACCGGGCCTCCTCGGGGCTCGTGCTCGGCGGTAGGGGCCAGCGCAGGGCGGCGTTGCCCGCGAACTCCGGGGAGAAGAGCTTCTTCAGCTGGACGTCGCGGCGAGCGGGGTCCGGCTCCTCGGCGACGAGCGGGGCGAAGCCCGCGACCGTGCGGACGCGCAGGGGTTCGTCCGAGCGGAGGTCCTGGTCGAGGCAGAGGCCGAGCTCGGGGTCCCAGCAACTCCTCAAGCCCTCGCGACCGCGAGAGATCCAGGCTTCGATCAGCGCGCGGTCCTCGTCGGGTGCGCCGATGGCCTCGGCCAGCGTGAGCAACGCCTGGTTGGCGGCGACGAGGATCGCGCTGAAGAGCACGTCCTTGACGAGGAAGGGGTGGGAGCGTTGGATTTCCTCTTCCTCGTACGAGACGTTCCTCAGCAGCTCGACGAGCCAGAGGTAGCGATCGTACTCCTCCTTCGTCGGTCGCTCGGAGGATTCGTCGACGAACTGCAAATCGTAGCGCTCGTACGGCGCCAGTTCCCCGGCCTCGACCGCCGCCAGCGCAGCGTCGAAGCGAGGCGAGTTGTCGGTCCCGCTCTCCCACGGGTGGTAGATGGTGACGAGCCCCGAGCCCTCGGGGTCCCTCTCCGTCAGCAGGTAGCGGTGCCACCAGAGGAGCCGGGGATAGAGACCCTTGACGAGCCCGCGGGCGTTGGAGGCCACTACGTCCGTGCCCATCTCGTCTGCTGCCTCCCAGATAGACAGGGCCGCGATGGCGTGGACGGCGGGTTGGCAGAGGCCGCTGGTCTGGCGCGGGGGGTCGGGTGCGTCCGGAGGGGGGACCACCGGGGCCCAGTGCTCCGGCCCGAGCAGATAGCTCCGCGGCGGCGCGGCGGGGTTGAAGACGATGTGCGGAACCTTGCCCGTCGCCCACTGCGCGGAGAACAGGCCCATGAGCTCACGCGCGGCCCGGATGACGTCGATACGAGCGAGCCCCACGGCGATGAACGCGCTGTCCCAACTCCACTGGTGCGGGTAGAGGTTCGGCGCGGCCCTCGTCCACCCGTTCATGTCGTTGCGACGCAACACCCCCGCCGCCCGGCCGAACATATCTGAGAAACCACCGACCGACTCCAACGCGTCCTGCATCCGCCGCTTACCGCCTCTCGAAGATGGCGTACCAACATTTCGAACCAATACCAACGGTTAGTAAAGCTTAACAGTCGATAGACGACCGTGGGGAGAAAGATAACACGATGACGGGGGATCTCCTGGGGTACAAACCGGGCATGATACGCTTGGGGTATCCGACGCAGAACCTGACCATCCCCACCGGCACCAACCGGACCCTGCACCTGGCGAACCTGCGCGATAAAAGCAAGGTGCGGAAGCTCGTTCGGGAGAACATCGCGGGCCTCACAACGATACTGCCCTGGAACGCCACGCGCGGCATCTGGCTCTTCCGGATGGGGCAGGCCATGATCCCCTTCGCCTCCCACCCCGATTTCCCGTACGATTGGGACAAGGAACACGGCGCCGAGCTGCGGCAGGCCGGGAAGCTCGCGCGAGAGCTCGGCATCCGCCTCAGCATGCACCTTGGGCAGTACATCCAACCCGGGAGCCTCAAGCCCGACCGGTACCTCGCGCTGGAGAACGATGAGCGGGTCTGGGCCGTCCCGGAGATCGTCGAGACCGCGGATTCATTAGGCATCCCGGCCATCACCGACGCCTTCCACCACGGCCTCAACCCCGGCGGCCTAACCCTCGAAGAGGCCCTGGATCTCTCCCTGCCCACCTGGGAGGCGCGTGGGGACCGTCCCAAGCTCCACCTCTCCAGCCAGGACCCCGAGAAGCAGCCCGGCGCCCACGCCTACTCCGTGGACCTCGTGGACTGGCGAGCGCTCGTGGACGCCCTTCACGGCAGGGAGGCCGACATCATGGTCGAAGCGAAGGGCAAGGAGCACGCCCTTGTCTCACTGGGTATAAAGCTTTAGGCGACCGGGAATCTACCCGGAGTTGCGAAACGATACGGAGGTTCTGAGTGGCTGAGAAATTCGACGCGATAATCCTCGGCATGGGTCCCGGCGGCGAGGTCGTCGCAGGGCGTCTGCTCAAGGCCGGCAAGAACGTCGCTGTGGTAGAGCGAGAGCTGTTGGGCGGCGAGTGCGCCTACTGGGCTTGCATTCCCTCCAAAACGCTGCTCCGGCCGCCGGAACTCAATGGAGAGGCCACGAGGGCCTTCGGTACCGGCACGCCCCAGATCTACCCGGAGGAGCTTTTCGACTACCGGGATTACATAATCCGCAACCTCGACGACTCGGGCGAGGTGGAGAGCTACGAGGGGATGGGCGCGAGGGTGATAAGGGGCGAGGGTCGCCTGGTCGGGCAGGGCCGCGTCGAGGTGAACGGCGAGACCTTGGAGGCCGACCACGTGATCGTAGCGACCGGCTCCGGGCAGAACATGCTGCCGATAGAGGGCATCGAGGAGGTGACAGTATGGACGAACCGCGAGGCGACGACGACGCACGAGGTGCCGGGACGAGCCGTCATCGTCGGCGGCGGCGCGAACGGTATAGAGA
>JAIVIG010000527.1 GCA_020200675.1 Actinomycetota bacterium | reverse complement strand
TCGCACTACGTGGGGCGCGGAGCAACCGGGATCGGGACAGGGCGGTTTGGTACCCGTGGTACTCATCTTGCACCTCCAAGCTACGTACCTTCCACAGTCTCACATATTAGCGGAGTCACTACGCAGTTCTCGCATCTGGCGGTGAAATAGGTTGGAGTAACACGTTCTTGTATGACAAACCTTCGGTGCTGATCGGTCGGAAGGGAACCATCGACAACCCACAATACCAAGATTCGCCATTCTGGACAGTCGACACACTTTTTTATACGGAGATAGGAAATGCAGCGTATCCCAAGTTCATGTACTACAAGTTTCTGACCGTCGACTGGCGCTCTTACAATGAAGCCTCGGGGGTACCGAGCTTGAACGCTTCTACAATAGAAAACATCGAGTTCCGTTGTCCAAGCGTTAAAGAACAAACCGCCATCGCCGCCATGCTCTCGGACATGGACGCGGAGATTGAGGCGCTGGAGGCTCGCCGGGAGAAGACGCGCCGGATCAAGCAGGGCATGATGCAGGAACTCCTCACCGGGAGGACGCGGCTGGTATGAGCGAGCCTTCCGTGGCCGGCGACGCGCTCAAAAGTTCGGGCTCGTTGCCGGGTCCGCGGCGTGTAAACTTCCGTAGGGAGGTCTGGCGAAGCAGACGAGGAGGGAGTGGGCGTGACGGAGGCGCTAAAGAGTCGGTCGGAGGGTAGGGTCGTCGTGCGAAACGTGGGCTGGGAGACCTACGAGCGGCTCGTGGAGGAAGACCCGGACCGTTCGGCGCCGCGCTTCTTCTACGAGCGGGGGGTGCTGGAGATAGTGAGCCCGTCTTTCGAGCACGAGCAGATCGCGAGAGTCATCGCGTCGCTGGTTGAAGAACTGGCGGTGGAATTGGATATCGACGTGGTGGGCGCCGGCTCGACCACGTTCAACCGCGAGGACCTCTCGCGCGGCTTCGAGCCCGACGCGAGCTTCTATTTCTCGGAGAACGCCGCGAAGGTGCGCGGGAAGCGCAGGATCTCCCTCGACGCGGGCGACCCTCCGCCGGACCTCGTCGTCGAGGTAGACATCACGAGCCCCTCCGCGAGCAAGCTCCCCGTCTACGCCCGCCTCGGGGTGGCTGAGGTGTGGCGCCACGACGGCGCCAGGCTGATGATACTCGGACTTCAGCGGCGGGATGCCGAAAGGGAGGGGCGCTACGCCGAGGTCCCCGAAAGCGCCTTCCTGGCGCCGGCCAGGGTTCCCGGCGAGTCGCTCACGCGCTTTGTCGAAGAGGGGTTGGCGTCGGGGCGACCGGCCTGGACGCGCAGGGTGCGCGAGTGGGCGCGTGAGCTGCGTGGAAACCCCTAGAGGAGGAGGTCGTGGGCGCGGCACGCCTGGTTGCGGCTGAGAGGATCGGGCAGATGAGGGTCGAAGACGTCCCCGAGTCCGCCAGGCTAAAGCGCCAGTTCTCCGAGGTCCACGAGGCATCGCCGGACCGCGCTTGAGGTACGCACGCACCGCCGATTCTCTCCGCACCGCGGAGACCTTACGCGAGCGGCCGGAGAACAAGGGAGACGGCCAGTGAGTGACGTCGGCCAGATCGAGCGCCTGACCCAGAAGCGGGTGTTGCGTCTGTTCGAGAGGCGGCTCGGCTACCAGAACCTCGGAAGCTGGCAGTACCGCTCCGGCAACAGCAACGTCGAGGAGCAGATGTTACGGTCGTGGCTGCGCGAGCGCGGCACGAGCGAGGCTCTCATCGCGCGCGCCCTGCACCGGCTCAAACAGGCCGCCGCGCTTGGTGAGGGCAGGACCCTCTATGAAGCCAACCGCGAGGTCTACGGCCTGCTCCGCTACGGCGTCAACGTCAGGGAGGCGGCGGGCGAGTCGAAGCAGACCGTCAAGCTCATCGATTGGGAGAGGCCGGAGAACAACGACTTCGCCGTCGCTGAGGAGGTCACCGTCCTCGGGACGTCGGACAAGCGACCGGACGTGGTGCTGTACGTCAACGGCATCGCGCTCGCGGTGCTGGAGCTCAAGCGTTCCACCATCTCCGTCGGCGAGGGCATCCGCCAGAACCTCGGCAACCAGAAAAGGGAATTCATCGAACCCTTCTTCACCACCATGCAGTTGGTCATGGCCGGCAACGATACCGAGGGGCTGCGCTACGGGACCATCGAGACGATGGAGAAGCACTACCTCCTGTGGAGGGAAGAGGGCGACGAGCCCAACCCCCTGGACCGGCACCTGGTGCAGCTCTGTGAGCCGGCGCGCCTGCTGGAGATAATCCACGACTTCGTAGTCTTCGATGCGGGCACCAAAAAGGTCTGCCGCCACAACCAGTACTTTGGTGTCCGGGCGGCCCAGGAGCGGGTGCGCCGTAGGGTGGGCGGCATCGTCTGGCACACGCAGGGGTCGGGTAAGAGCCTCACGATGGTGTGGCTGGCGAAGTGGATCCGGGAGAACGTCCGCGACGCGCGGGTGCTCATCGTCACCGACCGCACCGAGCTGGACGAGCAGATCGAAAAAGTCTTCAAGGGTGTGGACGAAGACATCTATCGCACGAAGAATGGGGCGGACCTGATCTCCCGCCTCGGGGCCACGAACCCATGGCTGATCTGCTCCCTCGTCCACAAGTTCGGCCGCGGCGAAGCCGCGACGGCGAAAAGGTTCGTTCAGGAGCTCGAAGAGAGCCTGCCCCAGGATTTCCACGCGAAGGGCGAGCTATTCGTGTTCGTGGACGAGTGCCACCGCACGCAGGCTGGCAAGTTGCATAGGGCCATGACGGCCATCCTGCCAAACGCCATGCTCATTGGCTTCACCGGTACCCCGCTCCTCAAGACCGACAAGCAGAAGAGCGTCGAGATCTTCGGCCCCTACATCCACACCTACAAGTACGACGAGGCCGTGCGCGACGGTGCGGTGCTCGACTTGCGCTACGAGGCGCGCGACATAGACCAGGATCTCACCTCGCCGCGGAAGGTAGACCAATGGTTCGAGATCAAGACCAGCGGCCTCACGGATACGGCAAGGGTCCAGCTAAAGAAGAAGTGGGGCACGATGCAGAAAGTTCTCTCCAGCCGCGACCGTCTGGAGAAGATCGTCGACGACATCCTCATGGACATGGAGATCAGGCCCCGCCTGATGAGCCGTCGCGGCAACGCGATGCTCGTCTC
>JAIVIG010000319.1 GCA_020200675.1 Actinomycetota bacterium | reverse complement strand
GGAGTAGGGAGTCGGGAGGCGCTTCGCTTCGCTCGCTTAGGGAGTCGGGAAAACGACTACTACTCCCCACTCCCCACCCCGCAGCAGACGCGAAGTAACCAACCGGATTCCGTATTACTGGGCGCTGGCTTCGGTACCGATAACCGGCCTCAAATCCCGGCGGGCGAAGGAGAGCGCGAAGTAGAGTGCCACGAGCCAGATGGCGACGATGGCGGCGTAGACGAAGTAGTTGACGCTCGGGTCGACGCCGATGGCCTTGAGGAAGGTGCGGGCGTTGGTGAGGAGGATGACGCCTGCTACTGCGGTGCCCAGGACTCGCGGGTGCAGGAGGCGTACCAGCCAGGCGGCGAGGGGCGCGGCGATGACGCCACCGATAAGGAGTGCTGCGATTATGCTGAGCGGTATCTCGGCGAAGCTCAAGGAGATCAGGAACCCCAGGCTGGCGCAGAGGGCCACGACGAACTCGCTTGTGTCCACCGTGCCGACGACCTTGCGCGGCTGCATGCGTCCGCTGCTGAGAAGGGTCGGGGTGGAGATGGGACCCCAACCGCCGCCGCCGGCAGCGTCCAGGAAACCGGCCACGAGGCCCAGGGGGGAGAGGAACTTCCTGGAGATTGGCTTCTCGGTGATCAGGTTGCTCACCTTGAACGAGAAGCGGACGAGGATGTAGACACCGAGGCAGAAGAGGAAGATCGCCACGACCGGCTGGGCGGCTTCGGCAGAGATGGAGCTCAAAACCACCGCCCCCAGGAAGGCACCCACGCCTCCGGGAACGGCCATCCACCCGATCTTACCCCAGTCCACGTTGCCGAACTTCCAGTGCGAAACTCCCGAGGCCAGCGTGGTGCCCACCTCGGATAGATGCACGGCCGCAGACGCCGCGGCCGGCGCGATCCCCACCGTCAACAACAACGTCGTGGATGTCACCCCGTAGGCCATCCCTAAAGACCCATCCACCAACTGCGCGATGAGACCTACTATTCCCAGAACGATCAAGCTTCTCATCTTCGTACCAAGCCTTTCTATTGACATCTTTGCCTATTTACTTTGTAGACAAGCCGGGACTCTATGATAGGGGAGATAGTTTGTCAAGTTTTTTCACTGGTTTAGTGGATTTTGTTTTTGCTGCCCGGAGCGCGGCACCGCTAGTTTCGTAGTACTTTACGCACGAGTGATGGTAGTTTGACGGAAAGGACTGTGAGAAGTGGCGAGGGTAGAGTTTTTCTACGACGTGGTAAGCCCGTACTCGTACCTGGCCTACGGGCGGATTAACCAGATCTGTGAGGAGCATGGGGCGGAGCTGGTGTTGCGGCCGATGCTGCTCGGGGCGGTACACAAGGCGGTCGGGTTGCAGGCCCCGATAGAGATAAAGAGCAAGGGCCGCTACCAGCTTCGGGACATCCAACGCTGGGTCGAACACTACGGGCTTCCGATGAAGTTCCCCGACCCTTTCCCATTCCGCACCCTGAAGACGATGCGGGCGGCGGTAGCGCTGGAGGGGGAGGGGGATCTCGCCCCGTTCACCCGCGAGGCATTCAACCTCTACTGGGAAGAAGGGGGCGCGCCGAAGGGCTTCGACGAGGCCGACGAGGACGGACCTTTGAGGGAGGTCGCGATGCGCATCGGGGAAGAGCCGGACGAGGTTCTCGAGAAGGCGTCCTCTGGGGAGGCCAAGGAAGCCCTAAAGGGCGCGACCGACGAAGCCCTCGAACGGGGCGTGTTCGGAGCGCCGGCCTTCTTCGTCGGGGACGAGATGTTCTGGGGCAACGACCGCCTCCACTTCGTCGAGACTGCCCTCAAAGGCTGACGTCGCCGGTCGTCGTTCCGACTGGTATTCACCCTCCCGGCTCGACTCGTGAGGGGCGCATCATGTCCTCCACGGTGTCCGACTCGTCGAGCGCGTCCAGCGCGGCCCGCAACTCTTCTACCCGCCCCGCCGACAAGACCTGCCCGGCGTTGGTGCGGAACTTGACCTCCAGCTCCTCGTCGCTCAGAGGGTTCTCCGGCCCGCCGCGGTTGTGCGAGACGCGCGCCTTCCGCACCTCGCCGTTCTCCGACCGGACGCGCAACACGGCGGGGAACTGGTTTGGGAAGATGCGGTCGCACTCCTCGTCTGCTACACACCGGACGCGGGAGGCGAGGTCGAGCTTTGCGGGGTCCCGCACGGCCTCGTCGGCGAAGTCGTCCAGAGAGACGCCGAGGCCCCCGCCGCCAACCAGCGCGGTGGCGACGGTGAACGGACCGCTAAATTTGGCCGCGTAGCCCGTCTCCGGCTTCGCCTTCTCCTCCTCGGGCTGGGCGATGGTGCGCAGCACGGCAGTCGCGGCGCCGAGCTCTATCTCGGAGATTTTCTCGACGTCGAGACCCTCCTCGCGTAGCTTTATGGCCGCGTCGATACCGGCGTGAGTAAAGTGGTTGGTGGGGTAGGGCTTGAAGAAGACCCGGGGTAGTTCCCACTCCTCGCCGAGGCTGCGTGTGAGGGCTTCGGCGTTGGCCCCTTCGTCGAGGTAGGCCCGCAGAAAGCCGAACCGGCCCTCGAAGACGGTCGGCGGACCGGTGAGGCCGTGCCGGGCGAGCTCGGCGGCGGTGACTCCAGCGTGGGCGGCCCAGCCGCAGTGGACGGGCTTGACCGTGCCGCCGGTCCGGTTCGCCTCGATCAGGCCGGCGCCCATGCTCGCGGAGATCGCGACCGCGTGCCCGATCCCCTCCTCGTCCAGCCCGTAGAGCATGGCCGCCGCGAGAGCCCCGCCCAGAGTGCCTGCGATGGAGGTCGCGTGCAGACCCTTCTCGAAGAAGACGGAGTTGCCTAGCTCCTTGTCGTACCCGGTCATCAGTTCGCTCGCCGCTAGCGCGATGCCGATGATGTCCGTCACCCGGCGCCGGGCGTCCCGCAGAATGTTGTCTTCGATCCTGCCAGCGCGCACCCCGGCAGCGAACCGGGCGACCTCCTGCACCACGGTTTCGGTTGCCACTAATCCACCACCGCCAGGGGGCGCACCGGAGAGCCGGTGCCGCCGGTGATCTTGAGAGGCGCGAGGACGAACATGAACTCGTAGATACCGGCCTCCGCCAGCTCCGCGAGGTTCATGACCTCGATGATGTGGATACCGCTCTCCACCAGGAGCCGGCGGTGGACGGGCAGCAGCGCGTGCCCGACCTCGGGCTTTATCTGCTCGTAGGCGATGGTCTCGGCTCCCGTCGCCCGCACGCCCTTCTCCGCGAGCCAGCGCGCGGCATCTTCGGTCGGGCCCGGCGCCCCCGTTTCGTGGCCCAGGAACGCCTGCGTGTCGCTAAAGTTGCGGGACCAGCCGGAGTGAACGAGGACCACGTCCCCAGCTTGCACCTCGACGCTGGCCTTCTCCTCCGCGGCCGCGAGGTCGTTCTCGGTGATGCCGTACCCTCCGGGGAGCACGTTTGTGCCGTGCAAGGCCGCGACGTCGAGGAGCACTCCGCGACAGACCATCGGCTCCATCGCGTCTACGCCGTGGCTGGAGAATCGGCCTCCTCGTTGGGCGTCTTCGGCGGAGGCGCCGCCGTGGAGCTTGCCCACGTAGGAGACGTGGGCGAGGGCGTCTACGTGGGTGCCGGTGTGTCCACCGGTGACGATGATCTCGTTCGCCGCCGAGCTGCCGTCCTCTCTCACCATGTCGCCGTGACGGCGCATGAGCGACATGCGGAAGGGGGGATGGTTGGGCGAGTGGGGCGTCTCGGCCGCGAGCGGTTGCGCCAGGTCGTAGACGTATGTTCCCGAGGCCAGAGCATGGAGCAGCCTGCTCACGTCGCCCCTTCCCTTCCGGAGGACTGGCGGGCGAGGGCGAGGATGGAGCGCGCGGACGCGACGACGGCTTCGTCCACGAACCGGCCGTCCTCGAGGGCGAAGGCGCCGGTGCCAGCTCCTGCGGATTCCTCCAGTCTCTCCAGGAGGTCTTTTGCTTCGGCTACCTCGTCCTCTGTCGGGGTAAAGATTTCGTTGATCGCCGGGATCTGGGCCGGGTGGATCGCCGAGCGCCCCACGAACCCCATGTTCTTACCCTCCTCGGTGGAGCGGCGCAGCCCTTCCGCGTCGCGCACGTTCGTGTACACGCTCTGCACCGGTCCCGGCAGCCCGGCGGCCCTGGAGGCGACTACCACCCGCGAACGCGCATAGAGGAGGCTCGCCTCGTCGCGCACGCCCAGGTCCGCGGCCAGGTCCGCTTCCCCGAGGCTCAGACCCTCGACCTTTTCGTGGGCGCGCGAGATCTCGAAGGCGAACTCCAGCCCCAGGGCGGACTCGATGAGGCACTGGATGCCGGCTTCGTATCCCAGATCCTCCACCCGCTTCGCGATGCGGCGAACGGCCTCCGCAGATTCGCACTTCGGGAGCCGGAGCCCGGCGAGGTGTGGACTCGCGACCGCTTCTACGTCCTCCTCGGCGAGCTTCGAGTCGGGGACGTTGATGCGGACGAAGATCGGTCTGTCCTGCTCGGAGCCGAGAAAGCCGGCGACCGTTTCGCGGGCCTCCTCCTTGCGGCTCGGAGCGACGGCGTCTTCGAGGTCGAGGACCACGGCGTCGGCTTCGGAGGCGAGGGCTTTCTCGATGCGGCGGGGATCGTCGCCGGGTACGTAGAGGTAGCTCCGGATGGGGGACTCGGCGGACTTCATATCACCCCCTTCTCGGCCAGCTCCCCTAACCTCCTCTTATCCATCCCCAGCTCCCCGTAGACCTCCTCGTTGTGCTCGCCGAGCTGGGGACCGGACCACTTGACCTCGCCGGGCGTCTCGGAGAGCCGGAAGAGGACGTTTTGCATCTTTATGGGGCCGAGTTCGGGGTCTTCGACGGAGATGACCGAGTCGAGAGCCTGGTACTGTGGGTCTTGCATGATGTCTTCGATGTCGTAGATGGGGGTGATGGCGGCGTTCGCCTCTTCGAACGCGGCGACGACTTCTTCGGTGGTGCGCTCGGAGATCCAGGTACCTACCGCCTCGTCGAGCTCGTCGGCGTGTTTGGCTCGCTCGGAGCCCTTCTGGAACCACGGCTCGTCTATGAACTCCGGCTTTCCGACCAGGCGCATCACCCGCTCGGCGATGTTCTGGGCGCTCGTCGAGACCGCGACCCATTTGCCGTCCTTTGTCTTGTAGGTGTTGCGTGGCGCGTTGTTGTTGGAGCGGTTGCCGGTCCGCTCCTGTATCACCCCGAGCTGATCGTAGGCGATTGGCTGGGGACCCAGGATGGTGAATATGGGTTCGATGATCGCCAGGTCCACGACCTGACCTCTGCCCGTGGCGTCGCGGGCGCGCAGCGCCGTCAGGATCGCGCAGGCCGCTGCGAGCGCCGCTATCCCGTCTGCCAGGCCGAACGGCGGAAGCGTCGGGGGACCGTCGGGCTGGCCCGTGGCGTGCGCGAAACCGCTCATGGACTCGGCTATGGTGCCGAAACCGGGACGGTTGCTGTACGGGCCGAACTGCCCGAAGCCGGTGACGCGGGCGAGCACGAGGCCGGGGTTCGTCTCCGAGAGCTGCTCGTAGCCGAGGTTCCAGCGTTCTAAAGTTCCGGGTTTGAAGCTCTCGATCACGACGTCGGCGTCCCGGGCGAGCTCCTCGAAGATCTCCGCTCCTTCGGGCGTGCTCAGGCTCAGGGTCACGGCCCTCTTGTTGCGGCCGAGCATCTTCCACCACAGGCCGACCCCGTCCTTCTCGTATCCGTGGGAACGCGCCGGGTCTCCTTTGGGATGTTCTACCTTCAGAACTTCGGCCCCAAAGTCGCCGAGGACCGTCGCGGCGAGCGGCCCGGCGAAGAGCGTCGCCGCGTCTATTACCTTGATCCCTTCGAGCGCCTTCTGCTGCGCCAACCCTCGACCCTCCCCTTCGCGTGCTCCAGCCTCCATCTTTGCCCATGCGCTATCTCGCCGCAAGGCTCTCGCGCTGTCTTGATTATCGAGACGGTAAGGAGTTCTACCGTTCGCCTGCGTGGCGAAAATACTCTTGCTGATTGCCGCTCACTTCAAGAGACGTTCGTAGGGGCGAAGACATTCCGGGCCGTCTCCAAAAACGTCTCCAAAGCGGGAGACCTCCAACGCTCCTCGTGCCAGGCCATCTGTGTCGCAACGCCGAATGGCTCACCCCACCGTAGCGCGGACAGGCGCTCCCCTTTCAACTCCGACTCCACCACGACGCTGGGCAGGACCGAGATCCCCATGCCGGCCGCGACGCACTGCTTGACGGCCTCGATGCTCGTGAACTCTATTGTTTCCGACGGCACCACGCCGGCGCCCGAGAGCTGTCTCTCGAACTGGCCCCTGTAGGCGCACCCGGACTCTGGGGCTTCGGGAAGGAGCATCGTCTCGCCCCGCAGGTCCCGCGGGACAACCAGTGTCGACGACGCCAGCATGTGAGAGGCAGGAGCGATGACGCTTATCGCCTCCTCAACAAGCGGCTCGACGGAAAGTCCCGAGGCTAGCACGGGCTCGTCGAGCACAAAGGCGACATCGACCTTGCCCTCCTCGACCTCCCGGCGGACCGCGCCCACAAGCTTGCCTATGGCGCTCGGCCGTAAGGAAAGCCTGACCTTCGGGTACCCGGCGTGGAAGAGCGCCAGGAGCTTGGGGAGCCGGTAAGTGAGTAGGGTTTCGGGTGCGCTTACCGTGAGGGAGCCGGTGATTTCGCCGGAGCCCACCCCAGCGTCGACCACCGCGTCTTTAGCCTCCTCCGCCAGGCCGAGCAGCTTCTCGGAGTATCCGAGCATCACCCGACCCGCGTCCGTCAGCGCGATCCTTCTGCCAAGCCGGTCAAATAGCGGTACCCCGAGCTCCTGCTCCAACCCGCTCACCTGGACGCTTACGCTGGACTGGACGTAGCCTAGCTTCGCCGCCGCGCGGCTGAAGCTCAGCTCCTTTGCCACCGCCCTGAACGTCTCGACTTGTCTGAGCTCCACGACCAATCCTCTCGGAAACACTTATCGTTATGGACGATAGATAACATCGCAATCTTTCGTTGGAAAAGATACTAACACGATACTACGATCAGGATCAAAGGTGGCTCTAGCGGATCTAAGGAGAAACACCATGACGGACACTGGAGATGGATCTCGGCACCGAGCCCGGGAGGCTCGGACGAAGTGCGGCGTGGGGTCGGCGGCGGTCGTGCTGTTGCTCCTCGGGACTTTGGGAATCTCGACCGCATACGGGATGCTCTTGTTGTTGCCCTTGTACGTGCAGGAGCTCGGCGGTGACGAGGCGGATTTCGGCCTCATCCTCTCCGCCGGCATGGTGAGCGCCGTCTTGTGCATCGGCGCTCTCATCCGCTTCCCGGACTTCTTGAGGCCGCACATAGTGGTGGCGATTGCGATCTCGTTGTACGCGCTCGGGGCGGCCGGGGTGTCGTTAACGACCCAAACCTGGACGCCCCTGATCGGGCTCGGGGTGCTGCTGGGCACCGCGTGGGCGGTTGTCTACACGGCGACCCCGATGGTGATGAGCGGCATGGTCTCCGACGAGGGGAGGGCCACCTACTTCGGCTACCTCACCGGCACCCAGCAGGTGGGTATCGGCGTGGGACCTGTCGTCGGTCGCCTCCTGGTCGAGACAGACCTCGGCTTCCGCGGCACGTTCTTCGCGGCCGGGGTCGTGTGCCTCGTCGCCGTCGCGCTGACGCTGTGCGTCGGGATGCTCACGCCCGACGCCAGGACGACGGCCGGAACGGAGAAGGTGGGAGGCGATGCGCCCGCCACGGTACCGTTCGGCGCCGCGATGGGTCGGATCTTGCGGTCGGAGGCAGCCTTCTCGCTCGTCATGATTCTCCTGTTCGCCTGCCTGTTCACCTCGATGACGAGCTTCCAGACCACCTTCGCCGGCGCGCAGGGCCTGGACTTCTCCGTCTACTACGTCACCTACACGGTTGCCGTGATCCTCTCCCGGTTCGGCCTCTCGGGGACGGCGGCCCGCTACGACGCTCGTTTAATTATCGCTGCGGCGGTGAGCCTGATGGCGCTCGCGGTAGCGTCGTTCCTCTTGGTGGGATCGAGCACCCTCGTCTACGCGGTCGCCTCCGCGGCGCTCGGGCTCGGCTACGGGCTCGCGCTGCCCACCGTGCAGGCGCAGGCGGTCAACGTCTCGGAAGAGTCGGTGCGCTCGCGGGTGCTGCCGATCGCGGGCCTGCTCTTCCAGGCGGCAATCCTCGGCTTCCCGCTGCTCGCTGGTTGGACGATTGCTAGCTTCGGCTACAGAGCCCTGTTCGCGGTGCTCGTGTCGCTGGCCCTGGTGCAGGTCGGCATCGGCTGGTGGCGCTTTGCGGCGGCGAGAAAAACCAGGGGCGGCGAGCATGCAACCAGCGCGGCTTCCTGAACGTCGGCGCTGGTTGCCGGCGTGCCGACGAGGGCCGGTCTTTTGACCGAGCCTCTTGCTCCATGCTATGTTTGGCGCGTAGCAATTAGAGAGATGGGCGAGAGGAAGGGGCTTTGGGGATGGGCCGATTCGACACGGTCGTGCTCGGCGGGACGGTGGTGCTTCCCAGCCGGGGCGAGGTTCGGGCGGACGTGGGGATCAAGGACGGTAGGATCTCGGCGATAGGGGAGGGGTTTGCCTCCTCGGAGGCCGACGAGGCTATAGACGCCACGGGCAGGCTCGTTCTGCCGGGGGCGGTCGATTCCCACTTCCACCTCGGGATCTACCGCGACATAACGGAGGACGCGAAGAGCGAGACGCTCTCGTCGCTGGTCGGCGGGGTGACGAGCGTCATCAGCTACTTCAGGACGGGGAGCCACTACCTGGAGAAGAGTGGGCCGTACGCGGAGATCTTCCCGGAGGTGCTGGTGGCGACGGACGGTCACTCGTACGTGGACTACGGCTACCATCTGGCGCCGATGGTGCGGGACCAGATAGGCGAGATCGAACGGCTCGTCGCCGAAGAGGGCGTCGCCTCTTTCAAGTACTACATGTTCTACAAGGGTCTGGACCTTTCCGGGGCGTCGAGCGACGCCAGCGGCTACACGATGAGCGAGGACTACGACCTCGGGCACCTCTTCGAGATCATGGAACAGGTGGCGAGGGTTCAGGAGACGCGCACCGACGGCTCGCGGGTCTCGCTCTCCATCCACTGCGAGCAGTCCGAGCTGATCCGGGTCTTCAGCGAGCGGGTCAAACGAGACGGAACCCTCTCGGGCCTCGAAGCCTACAGCGCCTCGCGCCCGACACTCACCGAACACCTCGCCGTCGCGGAGGTCGGCGTTCTGGCCGGGCACACGCGATGCCCGATAAACCTACTCCACCTCTCCAGCGCGGAGGCGCTCGACGCGGCGCTAGAGCTCAAACGACAGCACCCCGAACTCGACGCGCGTCTGGAGACCACGCTGCATCACCTCGCCCTCACCTACGAGAGTTACAACGACCAGCGTGGCAAGGTGAACCCGCCCATAAGGGCACAGTCCGACGTGGACGCCCTCTGGCGGGGTGTGGCGCGCGGCGAGATCGACTGGATCTGCTCCGACCACGCCTGCTGCTCGGAAGAGAACAAAGAAGGCGACCTGTGGGCGGCGCTCCCCGGCTTCGGTGGCACCGCTCTCGTCTACCCCTTACTCCTAACCGAGGGCCCCAGACGCGGCCTGTCCCTCGGGAGGATAGCGGAGCTAGCGGCGACGAACCCCGCCCACGCCTACGGCCTCGGCCCCCGCAAGGGCGTCATCACGATAGGCGCCGACGCCGATCTCGCGATAGTCGACATGCAAGAGACCCATCCCGTCACCACCGGACGGCTTCTCTCGGCCCAGGATTACACCCCGTTCGAGGGGATGGAGCTCACCGGCTGGCCGGTCCGCACCCTCCTGCGCGGACGGACCGTCTTCGCCGACGGGGAGGCCGTCGGCGAGCCTACCGGCGCTTACCTCAAGCGTCCCCTGACCACGGAGC
>JAIVIG010000318.1 GCA_020200675.1 Actinomycetota bacterium | reverse complement strand
GTGGGGTACCGGTCACCGAAATCCCTCAAGGTCTGCGTCGCTTCGTCCCAGCGTCCCTCCGTCACATCGTCCCAGAAATTGGGCAACCGCTGTTCCAGGTTGGGCCCGTACTGGTAGGCCACGTCGCCGATGGCCGTCCTGGCCTCCAAGGGAAGTTCCAGGAACGAGTCTCCGGTGGCGTCCGCGTCGTAGAGGGTCGCCACGTCCCCGAAGATTTCCCGGGCCACCGCCTGGTCCAGGACGTAAGCCTCTTCTTCGGTCAAGCGCAGCGGGTGGCTGGCCAGGAAGTTCACGGCGTCCTGCCCCTTCAACCCGGCGTAGGGTATCAGCTTCTGCTTCAGCGTCTCCGGGATGTCGAGGGCCTGGATATCCGCCACGCTTCGCTGGCCCACGTCCACGCCCGTCCCAACGGTCGTGCCGCTACTGCTGAACAACGGGTCGGGGACGTACGCGTCCAGGCGGAAGCCCTCCTGACGCCCTACGAAACCGGTGTCGACCGCGTACGGCTGCACTGGAGAGGAGACACCAGTACCGATCTCGTTCGGCTGTGGCACGAGGGCCTGGTCGTTTGCCCCGTACGGAGTGGTAGCACCGGGCACCGCACCTCGTGTCGCCACGTCCGGAGACAACCCAGCCGGGGGCAACCCGTTCGAAGGATCTAGCACCCCTCCGCTAGCCTCGCCCCGACCGGTAATGCTGCCACCTTCCGGATAGTTCGGAGAACCCGTTGCGGGACCCACCAAGCTGTCGGCTCCTCTTGCCTCGGGACGGAGACTGGCGGCGCCGATAGGGAGCTCCGTTTGCCCGTCCACCCCGGTGCTGTCTCCCGCATTGCTCTCAAAGCCCCCGAACGGGGCGGCTTCACTTCCAGTAGCGTCATTTCGGGCGCCACTGCTCGGGTAGTCGACTTCCACGTAGTCCACGCCAGGTACTGTCAACCCCAGCTCCTCTGCCGCCGCCTGCGAGAGGTCCAACTCGCGCCCGCCAGGTAAACCTCCCCGGTCGTTGACCGTCACCAGGACCGACTTGTCCCCGTAGCTCACCTCCAGCTCCGTCCCAAGCGGCAGTGTCTTGTGGGCCGCCGTGTAACCGGAGGCATCGTAGGGCTCGCCGCTCGCCGTCGGCAGACCATGATAGCCGGGGCCGTACCATGAGGCCAGCGCCTCCTCCGCCTCGGCGCGACCCGCGCCGAACACTAGAAGACCGCAGGCCAGTAGCATGGCCAACGGCAGTTGCACAAACCTCGATCCAGGCAACGTTTATCCCCCTCCGTCGCATTCACCTCTGGTCGACCTTCAAGGTCGGAACACCCCTAAGTATTGAGATTCTCAGCCCTGTATACAAGGCTGTTCCGCGCCTTATCTCGTCGTTATAAATCCGTGCTGGGTAGGTCTCGTCATACCGTCACGATAATTACCGCAATAAGAGAACGAAAGGCGCTAAGAATTGCCGGTATGAGCTTCTATTATCACGACGAGAGATCGGGAACCCGCTCGAGACGGCTGCCTACCGCCACAAAAAAAATTTCGTAATCTTTGCGTGATAAGCGGGAGTGGGCTTGCGGACATCAGTTTGCCGGGGTCACACTTTCCCGAGGCACTTACTCGTATGTCCCCGGTGCCCGCCGACAAAGAGTGGATGCCGCGCGTACTTCCTTACGATAGAGGACAAGAGCGACGAGTTTTAGAAGTGGGCGATGCCGGGTTCAAACCAGCGACCTCCCCCTCATGAGGAGGATGCACCGGGCTTGATTCGATGGTCAGGGGGATAAACACGAACGAGAACGGACAGCAGAGGGAGCCCTCCGTCGACCAGACGGTTAGAGAGGTGATCGAGGACCCGGTCAACGGCTCATCGGCCAACCTGCTCTTCACGACGCCCGACGGGAGGGAAGGCGCGATCTCCTGAACACGGACAAGGTCGCCGCGGTCGTTACGTCCTGGTCGTGCGTGCCCACCACAGACGAGTAGAAAACCCGGGCGTCGGTGCGATCCTTTTGTCGAGCGGAGATCACGCCGGCATATGGCAGACCGCTTCGACGTTGTGGCCGTCCAGGTCCAGAACGAAGGCCGCGTAGTAGTCGGGGTGGTATTGTGGCCGCAGCCCGGGAGCGCCGTTGTCCCGGCCGCCGGCGCCCAACGCCGCCTCGTAGAACGCCTCGACTTCCCGACGAGTATTGGCACGGAAAGCGACGTGGACCCGCGGCGTGTTCGCCTCGCCCTGGCCGATCCAGAAGTCCGGATTTCTGGCCTCCCCGAAACCGGCCACGGCGCCGTGAAATTCGAGTAGCAATTCGTACCCGAGCGGGGCCAGAGCAGCGGCGTAGAACTCTCTACTCGCCTCGAAATCCTCGACGTTGACTCCGGTATGGTCGATCATGGCGGTTCTCCCTCTCAGTCCCGGGGCACTCCTCTAGTTCTACGGCAACACACGACGATATCAACAGCAAAAGGCCGGAGCCCCGTGAGTAGAACCCCCATCTCCTTGCACGTTTCTGAAGATTTCTGTTTCGTTACCTTCTGGTTATCGTCCTGTCATCTACGCGACCTATAAAGATAATAGGTTCCGGCGTCACTCTCTGCTCCTTTCCCCACTCCTACGGGCGCCGGGATCGCCTTCGAACCGCCACGGTATGTTCGGCTACGATGTGATCGTTCTTGCGGCTGAACGGAGGGGTGTGCGATGGGTTGGATCTTGCTGGTGGCGGCGATAGTGCTGGAGGTCGTGGGCACGACGAACATGAAACTGTCGGAGGGCTTCTCCAAGCTCGTGCCCTCTGTGCTGGTGCTCTTTTTCTACGCCCTGAGCATCGTCGCCTTGACCTTCGCGGTCAACCGGCTGGACGTGAGCGTGGCCTACGCGGTGTGGTCGGGGATGGGCACGGCGCTCGTGGCGATGATCGGGATATGGTTCTTCCAGGAGTCGCTCACTACCACGAAGCTGATAGCGCTCGGGCTTATCATCGTCGGGGTGGCGATGTTGCACCTTACCAGCGAGTCGCATTAAGAGCGCGTCCAAAACTGAGGTCGCATGCCAATAGCGACCTTGCACCGAAGTCCGCTCTGAAGCAGAAGCCGCGCTTCTGAACCAGAACCCCCTTGGCAGAGAATTTCACGCAACCCGTTTTGAATCAGAAGCGACTAAAGTAAGGAACGGCTGGTGCCGGTGAGTCCGTGGTCGAGGTAGATCCGGTCTTCGGCCACCCCGAGCTCGCGCAGCCGTTCCCGCTATGCGGTGAGGTCTTGGGTGTCGGTGGAGCAGCAGGCGTAGCCGATCCGGATGCCGGGCATGATCAGAGTGTAACGGATAGCCACCCTGCACTGAGAAATAAATCGTACCACCTATGTGAGACGCCGCTGGTCAAGGTCGCGGTTCACCAGCACGTCCTGTTGATCATGCCCGGTTGGGGTTCCCTTGTGAACGTGCCCGCGCGCGCGGCGGCACGACTGCTTTGTGGCCGAAGGAGTCGCGTCGGCGAGAGTGTCGGAAACATGGGGGAACGACAGTCTCGGAGCGGGTGGTTCTCGGGCGTGCCGGGGCTCTCGCACCCAGGATCAGGGCGTGCGTCGAGCGGCGTGGCCGGACCGGTGACGAGTATGGGTGGGGGCTACGGGACTACGTCGCGCGGCGTGGCCCAGACGCTGAACGTCAGTCCTCTAGGACCGCCAGGTCGAGCTGGCGGAGGCGCGCGGTGTCGGCGACCAGGTCGATCTCGACGATCTTCCCGCCCGTGATCGTGAAGCCGAAGACGACGCGCGGCCGTCCGCCCGGTGCCCACACGGCCCCGGCGGCTCCGTTTACGAGCGCCGGTTGTGCGAATCGGGCAAACCGCGAGAAGGTGAGCGCCTGCTCGGCCACGGCCGGCGCACCGCGGACCTCCCTCGATGCGCCCGCTTGCACGGCGCCGACGTCGGCTCGGAGCACGACGTCCGGGTCGAGCACCGCGAGCAGCGCATCGAAGAGCGTCCCACGATGGGGGCGATCTCGTCGAAGGGCACGGCGAACATGTCGTGCAGCACGAACGCGAGTCGCTCGGCGGGAGCCAGTGTTTCGAGTACCACGAGCAGCGCGAGACCGACCGAGTCGGCCAGTAGCGCTTGGTGTTCGGGGTCGATCCCGTCCCCGCGGCCCACGATCGGGTCGGGCACGTGCGCGCCCAGGGGCTCCTCGCGCCGCGACTTGCGCGAGCGCAGCATGTCCAGGCACACCCGCGCGACGACCGTCGTCAGCCATCCGCCCAGGTTCTCGACGCCGCTCGTCTTGGAGCGGCTGAGGCGCAGCCAGGCTTCCTGCACGGCGTCGTCCGCCTCGCTCAGCGAGCCGAGCATCCGGTAGGCCACCGCCCTCAGGTGGGTACGGTTGGCCTCGAATCGCTCCGCCAGCCAATCGTGTTCGTCCATCGGTCACATTCCTCCGTCGCGTTCCGTCATTGTAGTAGTGACGAACGAAACCCGGCCGATGTGACAAGGAGATCGCGATCGAAACCTGGATGTTCAGCATCCCGGTTCAGCAAAGCACCTGAAGATCCCTAGAGGAGAGTAATCATGCAAGCACGCAGGAAGATTGCGGTAGCGGGGGCGACCGGGAGGGTCGGCCGTCATGTCGTCGACGTGCTCAAGGCCGGGGGACACGACGTCGTCGCGATGTCGCGTTCCAGCGGCGTGGACGTGGTCACCGGGGACGGTCTGGCGGAGGCCCTGGCAGGCGTGGAGTGCGTCATCGACGTGGCCAGCGGGCCCTCGCCCGACCAGGAGGCGGCTACGGAGTTCTTCACCGCCGCGGCCCGGAACCTGCACGAGGCCGGCGAGCGGGCCGGCGTGCGGCGGATGGTCGTGGTGTCCATGATCGGCTGCGACCGGTTCACCGCAGGCTACAACGCGGCGAAGGTCGCCCACGAGCGGGTCATGTTGTCGGGCCCCATCCCGGTACGTGTACTGCGCGCGGCGCAGTTCCACGAGTTCGTCGCGCAGCTCGTGGAGTGGGGCAGGCAGGGCGAGGTGAGCTACGTGCCGAAGATGCGCACACAGCTGGTCGCCGCCAGGACCGTCGCCCAGGCGCTCGCCGACCTGGCCACCGACCCCGAAACGGCGCCCGCATCGGGATCGGCCGGGACACCGATCTTGGAGATCGCCGGTCCGCGGGAGGAAAACCTTGTCGACATGGCGATACTGCTCGCGGGCCGGCGCGGTGACCCGGTGAAGATCGACGGCGTGAGCGACCCGGCCGACCCGGACCGCGAGCTCTATGAGACGGGTGCCCTGCTGCCCGGCCCGGACGCCATCCTCGCCGGCCCGACGTTCGAGGAGTGGCTCGGCTCCACGTCCTGACGTGCCGCAGCAGCTGACCGTGAAGGTTCAGTCCCGGCTCGCCAACCACGGACCCGGCGTACCGGACGAGATCTGGGACGAGGTCGCCCGGCACTACAACGAGCCGGCGCTTTTGCGGCCTTGGGTCAGCGTGTTAAGCAGATAAGAAGGAGTAGGAGGTCACAGATGACTCGCATACCCGCCGTTTCCCCCGACGAAGTCGGCCCGCTGATCAAGCTGTCCTACTGGTACGCAAAGCGGCGCTTCGGCGAGGTGCCCGAGCCGCTCGCGGTGACGGCCAACCACCGCAAACTGTTCGTGGCGTACGTAATTGCCGAGACCGTGGCTGGAAAGGCGTCGACGGTGCTCCCTGCCAACGTCCGCGACCTCGCCGTCTACCGAGTGGCGTGGACTGTCGGCTGCTCCTGGTGCGTCGACTTCGGCACCATGCTGGCGCGGCTCGATGGCCTCGACATCGATCGACTAAAGGAGATCGGCGACTACGCGACCTCTCCCCGCTACAGCGACGACGAGCGTGCCGCGATTGCCTATGCTGACGCGATGACCGCGACGCACTCCGAGGTCACCGACGAGCAGGTCGCCGATCTGGAGCGCCGTTTCGGGCGCGATGGCGTCGTGGAGCTGACGTACCAGATCGCGTTGGAGAACCTACGCTCACGGATGAACTCGGCGCTCGGCATCACCGAGCAGGGCTTCAGCTCCGGCGACGCCTGCCGCGTGCCATGGGCCGACGAAACCACTGAGGAGGTATGAATGGCCAAGGAGATCAACGAGATCCTCGAGTTCCGGTTCGGGAGCGAAGGTGAGGTGGGCTGTGGTGAGTTCCGCGACGAGGATGCGGCGCATCCGCACCCGCGACGTCCGGGAGGCCCACGATGAAACTGACGGTGTTCGGCCCGACCGGGTCCACAGGCGAGCAGATCGTCCGGCAGGCGCTCGCCGCCGGCCACGAGGTGACCGCGGTAGCGCGGCGTCCCGACGCGGTGGCTCCCACCGACCCGCGGCTGCGCGTGGTTCCCGGCGACGTACTGGACCCAGCATCTCTGCGCGACGGGGTTGTCGGGGCCGACGCCGTGCTCTCGGCGCTCGGCAGTCGGCAGATGAACCGGCCGACGACGGTATACTCGGCGGGCACGGCGGCGGTGCTCGCCGCTATGCGCGACGCGGACGTACGCCGATTCGTCGGGGTGACCGCAGCCCCAGTCGGACCGGATGACCAGAAGAGCGCGGTCGACCGTTATCTCGTGCATCCTCTGCTGCACCGGTTCTTCGGCGGTGGGTACGACGACATGCGCCGGATGGAGAACCTGCTGGCCGCCAGCGACCGCGACTGGACGGTGTTCCGACCGCCCCGGCTCACCAACGGAGCATCGACGGGGCGCTACCGGACCGCAGTCGACGGCCCGCTACCCCGTGCCTGGAGTGTGTCTCGCGCCGACCTGGCGACCGCGATGCTGGCCGCCGCCCAGGACCCCGCACTGGTCGGACATGCAGTCACGATCGCTGCCTGAGTCAGCAAAGGATTTGAGGGCCCCACGGGGCCGGGATCAGGCCGTAGGTTGACGCTGGGGCACGCTCTGAGCAAATTGAAAGAAGTCGTCGGGGTCGTGGCGACTTTTGATGTCGATCAGGCGATTGAGGTTATCACCGTAGTAGGCGTGTGCTGGGTCAGCCTGCGAACGATCGATGAAGTTCTGGTAGGCGTACTCCGTCGTGTACGCTCGCATTCCGTCGGCGAACCCCTCAACCCAATCGATGTTTGCCTGCCCGGTGCGGTCAGAATCGCTGCTGGCCCAGGAGCTGTCGATGGCCAAGAGGAACCGCGAGTCGCGATGCACGTAGGCCGTTTCCTCTTTAGGGATGCCCGAGATGGCACCGCCGAGAGCGAACATGGCGAAGCCGCCACCGTCCTCGTTCGAGCTTCCCGGCCAGCTGTCCACATTCCGGAGTAACTCTTCGATCCCCTGCTCGGGCAGTTCCTGCTGGACTAAGGTCGACTTGACTTGAAAGCGGTCAATGGGTGTGTTGTGGAAAAAATAGTCCTTGGCCTGCCAGAAAGTCTTGTCCTCGATGACTTTCTTCGTTGGTTCCGCCAGACGCAGTACCGGCTCCAATATCTCCAGCAGGTCCTCTCGCGGCCCGAAGTACTGGCCGAGGGCGTTGACGTTCGGCGAACCACGGCCACCGCTATCTTCTTCTCCCGAACGACCGCCACCCATGCGGCAAGAGAAGTCATCTGGCGCTTGCAGGGCGATCTCCTGTAGCGCCGGGAGCACCTTCTCTCCATCTTCGAGGTTCCACTGGAGATCGTAGATCGAGACATCCTCGACCGGAGTCGCCTGGAAAGTGTAGGAGACGTTGACGCCGAAGTTGCCTCCGCTGCCTCCACGGCAGGCCCAGAATAGATCTTCGTTCTCTTTCTCGTTGCAGGTGAGTATCTGCCCGTCAGCCGTGACGATCTCGGTCTCTAACAGGCTATCGCAGGTTAGCCCGAGCTTGCGAGAACTGAAGCCGATCCCACCACCCAGCACCAGACCGCCGATCGCAACGGTCGGACACCGCCCGGCGGAGATGGCTGCCTCGTGAGGCTGGAGGCTTTCGTAGACGTCGGTGTTGCGAGCGCCTACTTGTACGGTCGCAATTCCGGTATCGTCGTCGACGTCGACACTTTGCATCTGGCCGAGGTCGATCAGGAGCCCTTCGGTGGTCGAGTAACCGGCGTAGTTGTGTCCTCCCGAGCGTATGGCGACCGGCACATCGTGCTCGCGCGCCCAGAGGACCGACTCGCGCACGTCGGAAGGGTCGAGACAGGAAGCGATTCCCTGAGGACGCACATCCTCATAGCGGCGATTGAAGGGAAGATATAGCTCACCATAGGAGGCGTCACCCGGACGTACAAGCGAGCCTTGAAGCCTTTGGGCAAGCTCATCCCAGGTACTGGAGCTGGTGCCGCTAGTGCTCGTGCTCCCACACCCGCTCAGAAGCCCACCCTGAGAGAGAATGATGAGGCCCAGGGCGGCCTTTCCCGTACGTCGAACGAACTGTCGGCGCGTCATAGAAGTCGTGGGTTCAATCAGCCTAGCGCGCTTTGCCATCTGTAAAGCTCCCTCTTTCGGTTCGGTAGCCAGGTTGCCTCGGGGAGAGGCCCTTGGCTCTGCACCCCCGCCTCGCGACGGATTCGCCTTTTCGTCTCGTCGACAAGGTTATCGGCATGAAGGGGAAAGAACTTTAGTGTTTCCGAGACGCAGAAGGATCTCAATTAGGCGTTTACGAGACGAGTTCTAGTAAACGCCTGCTTCCGCATGTGGCAGCGACGGCGCGAGTGACGGCCACACGGTTGTTTCCGAACTGCGGCTCTCTATTCTCCGGGAACAGAAAGGTCAGGGCCGTGCAGCGTTTGGGCAGGTCCCACGAGGACGGCCTTTCCAAAGGGTCCTCACGCTGTGTGTCGAAGTCGTAGACCCAGAACTCATCGAAGTTGCAGATCCCTCTCCGAGGCGGTCTCGCCCGGCTGCTTCCTCCGCGGATCGGGAGAAAGGGAACGAGGGGATGACGCGTCTACTTGAAGCAGGCGCCGCCGCGCTCCTTCGGGAACTCTTTGGGGCACTTCCCGCCGGGCATCCGTGGAACGGGTCCATCCTTCGGTCCTCCAGCGTTCATGAGCGCTCCGTCGGCTTTGGGTGCTGGGGGCGGGGCCGGACGCGGGGAAGGAGGTGGCGAGGGAGCCTTGGTTTCGCCTTTGGGCGGGGTGGCGGGGGTTTTCGGCGCTGCTGCCGTGGTTCCTCCGGCTTTACTCTCACTTTGGGCGAACCCCTGCCCGGTAAAGTACCACGCGAGCAGAAGGACCACGAGCCCTGCCGCCATCGCTATCGTCGTTGCACGCTTTGTTGTGAGCACGTTCCCCCCTCCTGCCGAATCTATGGAGGGAATCGTAGCCCATGCAGGAGCACGGCGCATCCTGGCTGTGAGCCCTTACGGCGATCCGTGCTCTTGGGGAGAGAAGGAAGGGTAGGTTTCGGCTTCGCAACTACGGTCCTCACGTGAATCCTCTCCTTGCCTGACCACGTCGAACCCGGCCACACTACACCCGAGCCGAGGGACCGGCGACCGCGGTTCGGGCTCTGTCGCGCCGTACCCGACACGGGAGGTTGTGGTGACGGACTGGCAATCCACTCGGGTGTGGAGGGCGCTCCTGCCGGCGGTCAACCGCCTGATGCGGGCGTGGTTGCGTTCGGGGTGGCACCAGCCGGTCAGCTCCACGATGGTGGTGCTGACCTTCGAGGGCGTCAGGAGCGGCAGTACCTACTCCTTCCCGGTCGGCTACGCGGAGGATCCGGAGGGGCTGATGACCTTCACGCGGTTCTCCTGGTGGAAGAACTTCCGCGAGGAGAGGCCGGTGTCGCTCCGGCTGCGGGGGCGCGAGGTGCGAGGGACCGCGGTGGCGGTGAGGGACCCCGAGGCGGTGGCCGAACGCTTCGCCTACTACCTGAGACGCAACCCGCACGACGGGAAGTACTTCGGCGTGAGGGTGGGCCGGGACGGTCGGGCGGACCTGGGGGAGCTGGCCCGCGCTACCGGCCGCCTGGTCATGATCCGCAGTCGGTTGGAAGTGGCGCGCACGCCCTAGCGACGATCCGGGCAACGCCGGGAAGTCGTCGCAACGCCGGGCACGGTACCCGTACGCGTTGGGACGTCCCCGAGAGGCAGGGCCCCGCTTCGTGCCTACCGCTTACCCCACCCCATCGGGCGTCTCGCGTCGGGTCGGAAAGTGTTCACCAGGGAGCCGACAGAACCCAGGGTTCGTGTCCTAGTTTGCTGCGCTACACCTGCGCGTATCTACTGTTCTCGAAGTACGTTCACCCGAAGTTCGTTCAGGAACTTCTACAGCGTTCGTCATAACGATTGAACCTGCGTGTCGTACCCACAGTGTTTAAAGAAGCCCCGAGCATCTTGGGGGCTGATCGCCGAGATCGCCGATCCCATAGCCTCGACCAGGGTCTCTCGGGTGCGAGCCTCGGCTTTTCGCAGGATGCCCTTGATCTTGGCGAAGGCTTCCTCGATGGGATTTCAAGTCCGGCGAGTAGGATGGTAGGTACAACAACTCCGACCCCTGCCTCTCGATGAGCTCTTTGACCCTCTGGCCCTTGTGGGCAGAGAGATTGTCCATCACCACGACCTGCCCCGGCCCAAGCGTGGGCGTGAGTATCTTCTCGATGTAGGTCTCGAACACCACAGCGTTGGTGGAGCCCTCCACTTCCAGGCACGGCCCCATACCTTCCGTGCTCATGCTCGAAAGCAGCGTCGTGTTAGGCCCGCGGTTGCGCGGCGCCTTCATGCGCACCCGCTCACCGCGCTTGGACCAAGCGTATAGCGGACAAAGCGCGGTGTTCGCCCCCATCTCATCGACGAACACCAGTCGCTGAGGGGCTAGCGCCCCGGCTACCATCACTCGCCAAGCCGCCCTCAAGAACTCGTCTCGCTCCATCGCCCCCACAGCCCCTTTTTACGGCTGAAGCCAAGGCGCTTCAGGAGTCGACGTGCCGTAGAGTTGCTAAGGGTCTTGCCGGTGAGGTGCTCTAGCCTGGATTATTCACGAGCGTGTTTTTGGCCTGCCGACGAGAGGGCGTTCCATAGACGTTGGCCGGGATGCCCCGAAGCTAGGTGCAGGCGTACCTTGGTAAGCAGCTGGCGTA
>JAIVIG010000050.1 GCA_020200675.1 Actinomycetota bacterium | reverse complement strand
GACGCTTTGTGAGAAAGACGCTGTCGTTCTCAAAGAGCGAGGCCATGCACGAGGTTTGCCTGCTGCTATTCTTGCACGATTACAATTGGAGCTGCTTAAACAACGTAGGTTGAGCCACCACCAAAAAATGAACGACAAAGACGGGCGAGACATAGCGCGCCAAGCGGCGAACGTAGCCGGAGCGCTCTTTCAGATCGGGGCGCCGGTCTTAACGGGCGAGGCTGTGGGACAGGTCTCCGCCGAGAACGAAACGCTGGTCGTTCCCGCCGACTACGCGTTCTCGATATGGGGTCTAATTTTCTTGCTCTGCCTGGTCTACGCCGCCTACCAGGCGCTGCCCGCTAACCGCGAGAGCCCGCTCTTGCGGCGGGTAGGTTGGTTTTCGGCCGGGGCGTTTCTCCTCAACGGCTTGTGGGAGATACTGTTTCC
Organism: Actinomycetota bacterium; assembly: GCA_020200675.1. Taxonomy (GTDB): domain Bacteria; phylum Actinomycetota; class Rubrobacteria; order Rubrobacterales; family Rubrobacteraceae; genus Rubrobacter_F. Next base: position 13,686 of record JAIVIG010000050.1, on the reverse strand, counting down.
GGCCCGCCAGTTCCTCCTCGCGCAGGCGGTTATCGTGGTCATCTTCGCCTGCGCGGCCGTCGCCTATCTACGCCTCGCGCGTTCGGGGCGCGGTGTCTTGAGCGCGGCCAAGCGATGGCTGGTCGCCCTCCCGCTCGGGCTACTCTTCGGATGGATCACGGCCGCCACCCTGGTAAGCTTCGCCACGACGTTCGTAGCCCTCGGTCTGCTCGAAGGGGGCATCGGCGAGGCCGTCCTCGGCGCCGCCCTGCTGCTGACGGGTGGTCTGGTGGCTTCGGCGGTGATCCCGGCCGGAAAGGCCGCGCCGCCGCAGGGATACCTGGCCTACGCCACTGCCGTCCTTTGGGCGCTGGCTGCGGTCGTTGCGAACCAGTACGACGCGTCGGTCCTGACTACCGCTGCCGCGCTGATCGCCGCCGTGCCCGTCGCGTTGGCCGTAACCAGCAGGCTGTTCGGCGGTCGACCGCGCTGAAGTACAGAGCGCGTCCTCTCCTCCGACGCCTGAATTCGCGAGCCAAGGTGGCAGGAGACTCCCGCCGCCTCCCCTTCTAGCGGAACTCGGGCAGCATCTCCTTTTCGTAGAGGTCGAAGAACTCCTTCTGGTTCGGCCCGACCTGCTGGACGTAGACCTCGTCGTAGCCGGCCTCGGCGTACTGCCGGATCGTCTCCCGGTGTGGCTCGAGGTCGGGTCCGCAGGGGATGACTTCGGCGATCATCTCCTCGGTAACGAGTTCGGCGGCTTGCTCGAAGTGGGCCGGGGTGGGCAGGATCATGCCGAGCTCGCCGGGGAGTGCGTCGTTGGGCCAGAGGCGATGGGCCATCTTGCGACACTCCGCCTCGTCCTGTCCGTAGCAGACCTTGTAGGCCCCGTGGGCGGGCTTGTCTCCGCCGCCCGAGGAGCGGAACAGGTCGAGCAGCTCGGCGTTGGGCGAGACGTTTATGTAACCGTCGCCCGCCCTTGCAGCGAGCCGGGTAGCCTTGGGGCCGAAGCCGGAGACCAGTATCGGCGGCGGTTCGTCGGGGAGGGTGTAGATGCGAGCATTCTCGACGACGTAGTGCCTGCCCTCGTGGTCCTTTGTGTCGCCCTCCCAGAGGAGGCGTATTACCTCTATGGCCTCCTCCAGCATCTCCAGGCGCACGTCGGCCGACGGCCACGCGTCGCCGAAGATGTGCTCGTTGAGCGCCTCGCCGCTCCCGACGCCGAATTCGAATCGGCCCGGGAGCATCACGGCCGAGGTCGCCGCCGCCTGGGCCATGACCGCCGGGTGGATGCGCATGGTCGGGCAGGTCACGGCGGTGCCTACTCTCGCTCGGGAGGTGACCTGCGAGAGGCCGCCGATCACCGACCACACGAACGGGCTGTTGCCCTGCTCGTCGTTCCACGGGTGGTAGTGGTCGGAGATCCAGAGCGCCTCGAAACCGGCTGCCTCAGCCATCCGGGCTTGCTCGAGCTGCTCGCCCGGCCCCCACTCCTCGCTGGACAGAAAGTAGCCGATCTTCACCGTGCCTCCCGAAAGATAGCCCTAGATAACGCTCCGTGGCAGGCTACCCCGCGAAGGACCGGCGGAAACGCCCGTCCGCTAAGAGACGAACTCGACCTCTTCGAAGCCCAAAGTAGTGACGAAGGCCCGGATGCTATCCTCGGCGTTCCTCCTCGCGGAGTCGAGGATGTCGTTCTCGCGGGCCGCCTCCTCTACCCCCTCCACCGCCTCGTCGCGAGCTTCCTCCACCAGCTCGTCGTCCGGGCGGAAGTTCAGGGGGCCGAAGTCGCGGTCGTAGACGCCGGTCTCGTCCTCGTCGAGGCTGGTTGAGAGGATCTCGGGTTCCGGCAGGCGGATGGTCACGCGGTCGCCGTCGATCTGTACGTCTTCCTCGCCCATGTTCGCGAGGTCCACCCCGGCCTCGACCTCCCCGACGGCCACGAGCAAGACGCGCTCGCCGGAGAAGATGCGCTCGAACCCGGTTCCGCCGCTCTCCCGGGTGATCAAGACGGACTCCGTCAAGCGCACGGTGGCGAGCTGGTTCAGATCCCGGATTCCCTCGACGACAACCGGGCTCGTGGTGGTCCGCGCCGGCTGCTCCTCGAAGAGGAAAGGCCCCACGACCGGGATGCGCGCCATGAAATCGAAGCGGCTGATCCCGACCCCCAGAGCCACGCTCAAGACGACTATCAAGAGCGCCATGACGAGCGTCGACCTGAACCCGCCACCCTTCCTGCCCACCGTGCTCCTCCCGAGACGAAGACCTTTAGCCAGGGATTCTACACCGTGGTCCGAGCGCCCGGCGAACGCCTGCATGTACAATGCCCGGCGGAGAGGAAAACGGAGAGAGGAGCCGGGTGGAACAGCGGGTGATGGAAGGGGCGGAGCCTTTCCGCTTCGAGGGCAACGGTACGGGCGTTCTGGTCTCGCATGGCTTTACGGGAACGACGCAGAGCGTGCGGCCTCTCGGGGAGGCGCTGGCGGAGGAAGGCTTCACGGTAATGGGGCCACGAATTACGGGGCACGGTACGAGCATGAAAGACCATGCCCAGAGCACGGCGCTAGGCTGGATCTCCTCTATCGAAGAGGGTCTCACCTGGCTCGGTCAGAGGACGCACACCATCTTCTTCGCCGGGCTCTCGATGGGCGGCATGTTCGCGCTGTACTTCGCGGCGACTCGGCCAGAACTCATCCGCGGGATCGTGCCCATAAACGCCTGCGTGTTCTTGAACGACCCCGACCTCGCCCGGATAGTCTTCGACCCGCAAGCCCCCACGACAGTACCGGGCGTCGGCTCGGATATAAAGGCCGAGGGCGTCGAGGACCTGATCCTGCAATCCACCGAGGACCACGTCGTCCCGCCCGAGAATGGGCCGCACATCCTGGAGAAGCTAGACAGCGAGGACAAAGAGCTGGTCTGGCTGGAGAACTCCTACCACGTCGCTACCCTGGACAACGACGCGGACCTCATAGCCGAACGCACGGTCCGGTTTATCCGCGATCACGAGGGCGCCCCTTGAGGCCAGTAGCCTCCGCTACTCGCCGGGGCTTTCGGAGGCGTGCTCCCGCAGCCACTCTAAAGCGCTGGGCGTCTTGAGCCATCCGGTCAGGTCCTCCATGGCGTAGGACACGGCCTCTCTTTCGTCCCCAAGTCCTATGAGCTGCGGCGGAACGGACGGCAGCCTCTTCTGGCCGAGGAGGTAGAGCGGGACGAAGGGGTTGGCCTCCAGGGCTTCCTCGAGGACGGCGACGGCCTCTTTGCTAGCACCCTCTTTGCGGAACGTCCACAGCGCTCGGGTGTAGACCCAGGAGGCGGCTATGTCGTCCTCGTACCGCCGCAGCAGCTCCCCGAGGGCCTCATCATAGCCTTCTTCGAGCAGGCAACCGGCGAGTATGTAGCGGATGCCCTGGTTGTCCCCTGGGTTGAGCCGGAGCATCTCGGTGTAGTGCTCTATGGCCTTCTCACGCTCGCCTGCCTCCCACAAGCAGAAAGCCAGCCCGTGACGCGCCCTCATGTACGGCCGGGTCTCGAGAATGCCCCAGAAGTGTCCCTCCCCCTCCTCGAATGCCTCCGGGCCCAGAGCCCTCTCTCCCGCTTCTACCCCCTGCTCGTAGAGCTCTATGGCCTCGTCCAGGTCCTTCGCCGTCTCCTCGGCCAGGAGAACGTAAGCGTCGGCGCAGTCTTTGGAGACCTTCAGCGCCTTCCGCGCAAGTTGCACCCTCTTGCGCTGGTTCGTGGCCTCCAGAGCTTCGTAGACGAGCTCTTGGGCCTTCTCGAGCGGGGTCTCCGGCGGGGGAGCCGAAGGTAAGCCTTCTTCGGAAGCGAGCGCCTTCTGGAGAAAGGCGTTCATCTCCTCGACAGATTCGAACTCCCGCTGGCCGAGCAGATGGTTGATATCCGCGAACATCTTCTCCATCGCCCGGGGGTCCACCATCGGCGGGCCCGCCGCCCCGATCTCTTCTGGGTTTTCGCCCTTACGCTTCCCCTGCTGCTTCTTCTTCCGGTCTTTGCCGCTCACTGAGATCACTCCTCCCGGAGCCACTTTCGTCATCCGGCTTCGGGCGCCATTCTACACGACCGGGGAAACCTGCCGGATCCCCCGCTACCGAATCTCGCCAACCGCGGGAAGCCCTGGCTGGCCAGCTCTTCTACCCTTGTATATTGGTCTCCCACCAGCGGGTGTGGGCGCCCAGCCCCTCCGCCTCCGGAAACTCCTCGCCCTTCGTGAGTTGTAGGCGCACCGGGGGCAACATCGTCCCCCGGTGGCAGACATAGGTGCCGGAGACAGGCGCTTTCTCGCCCGGCTTGAAGACCGGGCCGTAGGGCCGGTAGCGGGCGAGGATGTCGTCGATACTGCTGGACGGCATGACTCTACAGGCTCACGGCCCGGGCGTCGGTGAAGCCGGGGACCTCGCGCAGGTTCTTCAGAACCTCGTCAGAGACGGGCTCGTCGACCGTTATCGCCATGGCGGCAGGGGCGCCGGGGGCGTTGCGCCCAACGGCCATGTTGCCGATGTTGATCCCGTGCTCGCCCAGGATGCTCCCGACCTTGCCGATCATGCCGGGCCGGTCCTCGTTGCGGATAAAGAGCGTGTGCTTCTGGGGAACAATGTCCACCGTGAAGCCGAAAGCGTCGACGATGCGCGGCTGCATCCGCGGCCCGACGAGGGTCCCGGTCACCACGCTCTCTTCCCCGGTACCCTCCGAGGCAAGGCGCAACGTAACGAGGCTCGTGTAGTCGGCGCTCTCGGAGATCCGGGCGGTGTCGACCCTCAAGCCCCTCTCCCTGGCCAAGGCAGGCGTGTTCACGAAGTTCAAGGGCTCGAAGACCATCCCGGTCAGAAGCCCCTTCGTGGCCGAGACGTCCAAAAGCCGCGTGTCGTACCTGGCGACTTCGCCCTGGTACTCGATCTTCAAAGCGTTCCCGGGCCTGTCCGTGAGCTGGTAGAGCACCCTCCCCAGGGTCTCACAAAGCTCCGCGAACTGCGCGACGAACTCCGCCCCCTCGCCTTCCGGGACCGGCGCGTTTATAGCGTTCAACGGCACCGCGCCGCGCAAGGCGCTCGCGACCTGCTCGGCGGCGGTTACGCCAGCCCGGTCCTGGGCCTCGATGGTGCTCGCCCCGAGGTGCGGGGTGACGACAACGTTGGGGAGCGTGAAGAGCGGGGAGTCGGTCGTCGGCTCCTCCTTGAAGACGTCGAGGGCGGCGCCGGCGATGCTCCCCCCCTTCAAGGCGTTGTACAGCGCGGTCTCGTCCACGATGCCACCGCGCGCGACGTTTAAGAGGTACGCGGTGGGCTTCATCTTCTCCAGGGCGCCCTCGCCGATCAAGCCCGTGGTCTGCGGCGTGCGCGGGACGTGCAGGGAGACGAAGTCAGAGTGCTCCAGGACTTCTTCCACGCTCCCAGCGCGGGCGACGTTCATGTCGCGCATCCTGTCCTCCGAAACGTACGGATCGTAGGCGAGGACTCGCATCCTCATCCCCAGAGCGCCCCCCAGAGCACCGCGCGCCACGATGCGGCCCACGTGCCCCAGGCCCACGAGCCCGAGCGTCTTCTCGGCGACCTCGACGCCCTTGAACTTGCTCCGCTTCCACTCGCCGTCGCGCAGCGACTCGTCGGCGGCCGGGATGTGCCGGGCCGCCGCGAGCATCAGGCCCAGGGTGTGCTCGCCCGCCGCTATCGTGTTGCTCTCGGGGGCGTTGGCGACGATGATGCCCCTCTTCGTCGCCGCTTCGATGTCGATGTTGTCCACGCCAATGCCGGCCCGGCCTATCGCCTTGAGGTTTTCGGCCCTCTCTATGACCTCGGCCGTGACCTGCGTGGCGCTCCGGATGATCAGACCGTCGTACTCGCCGATCCTCTCCAGAAGCTCCTCGGGGCTCATCCCGAGAAGCACATCTACCTCGAACTCCTTCTCTAGCAGCTCGACCCCGCTCTCGGCGAGGGCCTCCGTTATGAGTACCTTCACTAGACCGTCACCCCGCTCTTCGAGAAGACCCTCTGCGCTGCCCCGACGCCGCGACCGAGCTCCACGGGGTGGTCCAGAGACTCCAGGGCCAGCTCCGCGGCGGCTATCGTGGCGATGATGTCGTAGGAATCGAAGTAACCGCAGTGGCCTATACGGAAGATCTTGCCGGTCATCTCCCCCTGGCCGCCCGCGACCTGTATCCCGTGCTCCCGGAACATCAGCCGCACGAGGGTCTTGCCGTCGATCCCATCGGGCACCCACGCCGCCGTAACTGCCGCGTTCAGGTCCTCGTCCGGCCCGAAGAGCTTGAGGCCCATGCCCTTGATCCCCTCGCGCGAGCCCCGGCCCAGAAGCACGTGCCGCTGGAAGACCTCTTCGACACCCTCGGCTAGAATCTGCTGCAGCGCGACGTCGAGCTGGATGATGATGCTCACCGCCGGCGTCCACGCCGTCTGCGGCGGCGTCTTGGCGTAGGCCTTCTTGGCCGCCGTGAAGTCGAAGTAGTAGCGCGGCATGCGGCTCTCTTCGTGCATCCGCATCGCCCGCTCGCTCACGCTCACGAAGCCCAAGCCCGGAGGCGTCATCAGCGCCTTCTGCGAGCCCGCGACGACCACGTCCACGCCCCACTCGTAGGACGCACATGGCGGCCTTGATGCCGGGGTCGTTCGCCAGGGCGTCGGCGACCTCGTCGTTGTCGGCCTTCACGCCCCAGTCGTACTTCAGCTCGGTGACCTCAAGGCCGAACGCCTGGCTCATCTTCACCCAGCGGTTCCCGAAGTTGCCGTTGTTCACCACCAGCACCCTGTCACCCGGCGAGAAGAGGTTCTGTACCGCGCCCTCGAAAGCCCCCGTCCCGCTCGCGGCATAAGTAAAGACGTCGTTCTCGGTCAGAAAGACGCGCTTCAGGTTCTCGTTCACGCGGGTAAAGACCTCGCCGAACTCCTGCGTGCGGTGGTGGATTATAGGTAGAGCCCCCGCCGCCGAGACCTCCGGCGGTATGGGAGTGGGCCCAGGCGACATCAAGCGATACTTGTTCATCATGGGTACGAAAATTCCTCTCTTGCCACAGACAACTTGAGCCTGCTTATTCTAGACATAATCGTCCGCGATGGCTACATTCTGGGGCAGACAATCTACAATCTGTTGCTTTCTCGATAACAAAGCCCCGTTTGTGCCCGTCGGTATGCTTCGAATGGTACGATCGTCGAGCTTGCGAGCAGTACAGTTCTCAACGGGTGGCTTCGGCGAAAGGTGTGCACGGGTGTCTTCTACGCTCGCCGAAACGTCGGTAACTGCGCGAAATGACCGCGAACACGACAGTGGTTCGCAAGAGGAGGCGTCAACCGAACCCGGCCCCCTCGAGCGGTGGGAGGGCCGCGCGTACGTACCGGGCGGCGTAACCGAAACCAGGAAAGGCCGGGGCCGGGAAGGGCTCCCGATGGCGGATCTCATCGGCCCTGGCGCCGGTGCGGATGAGACTCTCCGCAAGATCCAGCCGCAAGGCGTCCCCGTTCCGCAGGCGACCGACGACACCACCCGCCGTAGCCTCCGGCGTCGCCAGCGAGGCCCAGGCGCCCGCGGTGTTCTCCGGGGGGAGCCCGTCGGTGAGCACCGGAACGTTCAGGTCGGTCTCGCGCAGAGCGCCGTCTAAACGGTTGAGCCTGAGCAGTCCCGGCCCTCCGCGAGGCCCGCAACCGACCACGACGAGCAGGTCGGAAGGATCGACCAAGCCGCTTTCCACGGCCCGGACGGCGGCTTCCTCGGAGGAGCAGAAGCGGCAATCGCCGGAGATCTCCGTTAATCCTTGGTTTGCCCGGCAGACGATCTCGGTACCCGAAGCCCGGCCCCGGACGAAGACCAGGCGCGAACCGGCCGCTTCCGGGGCCGGGGGCGCCGGCGGCAGGTTCTCCTTTAGGCGGCCCGTCACGGTCCTGGTATCGTGCAGAGCGTCGCCGAGGTGGGCGAAGAGCCCGGCGGTCCCGTGGATTTCCAAAGGGTAGGAGTCGGCGACCTCGGGGCTCTCGGGGGCGAGAACCCGGATCATCTGGGGGAAGCCGACCACCCCGGCCTCTCGCGCGATGGCGGCGAGGTGGACGAGCAGCTCCGGTCCGGCTCCGGAGGCCAGGCCCGCGCGCAGCGCGTTCGCCAGAGAGAAGCCCTCCACCAGCTCGCTTGGACGCGGCCGGCCGGTCCTGGCCAGCTCGATAGAGATCCCAGCGGCATCCCTGGCCAGGGGCGCGAAGCCCAGCGCCGCGAGGGCGACAGAGAAGGGCTCCTCCGCCGGCACGACGACCGCCGGCAGATCCAGTCGCAGCGCGGCTATGAGCAGGCCCGCGAGCTCCGCTGGCTCCGCGGCGCTCAGGAGCAGGGCGTCGAGCTCGTTGTTCGAGCAGAAAACCTCCGCCCAGTCGGCGACCCACTCGCGACGAAGCGCGACGCCGCCGGTGGGCAGGTCCATCGGCAGGCCCAGCACCATCGGCTCCGCGCCCGCCTCCAGGATGGAGCCCACGTATCGGAGCGCCTCCGAGGGGACCGGAACGAAGATGCGAGGAGCGCGACCTCGCGGCGCGCCGCCGTTCGGCACGCAGCTACTGGCCGTTGAGTCTCTCCGCGAGGAGCTGGCGCACCCGGCCGCCGTCGGCGTTGCCACGGGTCGCCCTCATCACCTGGCCCACGAGGAAACCGACGACCTTGTTGTCCCCGGCTCGGACCCGCTCGGCCTCGCTCGGGTTGGCCGCGATGACCTCGTCGACCACCCCGGAGAGCTCGTCGCCGCCCACCGAGGCGAGTCCCTCGCGCTCGACGATGGCGGACGGGGAATCGCCGGTATCGAAGACGGTGGCGAGCACGCCCCTCGCGGCGGAGCGGGAGACGGTACCGTTCTCGACGAGGCCGATCAGCTCGGCCAGATGCCCGGGAGTTATCTTCGATTCGGATACATCGATCCCCGCCTCGTTCAGTCGCGCCCTCAGCTCGCCGGTCGTCCAGTTGGCGGCCTGCTTGGGGTCGGCCTCCGCGGCGACCTCCTCGTAGAAGGAGGCGAGCTCGTTGTCCGCGGTGAGGACGCCCGCGTCGTACTCGGAGAGCCCGTACTGCTCGACGAAGCGCGCCCTTCTCTCCTCGGGAAGCTCTGGAAGGCGGCTCTTTACCTGGCTGACCCAGGCGGCGGTCAGCTCCAGCGGCAGCAGGTCGGGCTCGGGGAAGTAGCGGTAGTCGTGGGCGTACTCCTTGCTTCTCAACTCGTGGACCTCGTCGGTCTCGGGGTCGTAGTGCATCGTCGCCTGCTCCACGCGGCCGCCGCTCTCGAGGATCTGCTGCTGGCGCTCGAGCTCGCGCGCGAGGCCCCGCTCAACGAAGCGGAAGGAGTTCATGTTCTTTAGCTCGGTCTTGGTGCCGAAGGAGCCGTCCGGGTTACGGATGCTCACGTTGGCGTCGCAGCGGAGCTGGCCCTTCTCCATGTCGGCCTCCGAGACCCCGATGGCCTGGAGGATGGCCCTGAGGTGGTTCGCCGTGGCACGCGCGGCCTCGGGCGAGGGGATGTCAGGTTCTGTGACGATCTCGATGAGGGGAGTACCGCCCCGGTTGTAGTCCACCAGAGAGCCAACCGAGCCATGCATCCGGCCCGACTCGCCGACGTGGATGTTCTTGGCCGCGTCTTCTTCGAGGTGGACGCGCGTGATGCCGACGCGCAAGGTACCCTCGGGGGTGGGAACGTCCAGATGACCGTTCGTGCAGATCGGGGCGTCGAACTGGGAGATCTGGTACCCCTTCGGCAGGTCCGGGTAGAAGTAGTTCTTGCGCGCGAAGATGGCCCTGGGCGCGACCTCGCAGTTCAGAGCGAGCCCCGCCATCACCCCGAGCTCGACGGCCTTCTCGTTGATTACCGGAAGGGCGCCCGGATGCCCGAGGCAGACCGGGCAGGTGTGGGTGTTCGGCTCCTCGCCGTAGGTGACCCGGCAGGAACAGAACATCTTCGTCCGGGTCGCGAGATGGACGTGAAACTCGAGCCCGATTACTGCCTGGTAAGTCCTCTTCTCCTGTGTCTGCAATGCCGTCCTCACGCCGCTCGCCTGCTGTTCTCCATCCTATTTTAGCATCGAGGGACGGATGCTAGAATCGTTCGGAACCCTGAGACGGGCGTGGAGGAGGACATTATCGCCGATAATGGTGGGCAGGTCGGGTACCCCCCGGCGCACGCACACCTCGTGGTACTGCAGGGGCCGGGGCTCGGGGATTTCTACTTTCTGGACGGCGGGGAGCTCGTCTTGGGGAACGACCCGTTTTCGGCGGACGTCGTGGTGCGGGACGTTGAGGTCGAACCGCGGCATGCCAGCATACGTCGCGAGCCGGGTTCGGGCGCGTACGTAGTGCGAGACCTGGGCACCGGGGCGGATACCCTGGTCAACGGCGAACCTTTCGGTGGCTCCGAGGAGCGTCCCTTGCGCGACGGGGACCGCATCGTGATGGGCGATTCCGTGCTGGAGTTTTCGCGAGAGGATCCCGTAAAGGCGCATTTCTATGCGGTTTTGGACCGTTTGATCAACCGGGATCACCTGACCGGTCTCCTGGCGAAGAAACGCTTCGACGAGGAGTTCAAGCACCATCTGGAGGCAGCGATAGCGCTGGGCAAGCCCCTTAGCGTCCTCATGTCGGACATAGACAACCTCAAAAAGATCAACGACCGCCACGGCCACCTCTTGGGCGAGTTCGTAGTCGGCGCGATCGGCCGCATCATCGGGGAGCTGCACGCCGAAGAGGGCCGCCGGGCGACCCGCTTCGGCGGCGACGAGTACCAGACCATCCTGCCCGGCCTCGACAAAGCGGAGGCGCTGACCGTCGCCGAGGAGGTCCGGCGCCGCGTCGAGGAGTACGCCTTCGAGCACGAGGGTGCCCTCGCCGACCCGACCCTCTCCATCGGCGTCGCCACCTACCCCGAAGACGGCACGACCCGCAACGATCTCACCCATGCCGCCGACGAGGCCCTGTACAGGGCCAAGCGCGCCGGGGGCAACGCGGTCAGGGTTTAGCCGTCAGCCCGAGGTCCGTCGCGGAGGCAAGAACTCGAGGAGCAGGGCGTTTACTTCGTCGGGCCGGTCCTCCGCGACGAAGTGGCTCGCGTCCGGTAGCCGCTCCACGCGGAGGTTCGGGACCCAGGAGGGATCCGGCCCGGCCAGTTCCTTACCCAGGTAACGGTCCCTCTCGCCCCAGATCACCATCACGGGGGCCTCGATCCTCCGGAGCAGCGTCCGAACTTTGAACGGATTCCGGCGGAAGAGGGCGCGATAGTAGTTGAGGGCGGCGGTCAGCGCGCCCGGCCTCGCCAGAGCCTCCACGTACCGCTCGATGTCCTCGTCGATAAACACCCCCGGACGGATCGGCTCGTTGCGCAGCGTGTATCGCAGGAAAGCAAAGTTTCCCGCGGCCAGCACCTTCTCCGGCAGACGAGGGACCTGGAAGAAGAACATGTACGAGCTCCTGAGCAGCTGCGCGGGCCGGAGCAGCCCGCGCGCGAAGCGCTCCGGGTGCGGGACGTTCAGTATCCCGAGCCGTTTTACCCTCCCCGGGTGCATCATCGCGGTCACCCACGCCACCGCCGCGCCCCAGTCGTGCCCGACCACCGCGGCGCTCTCTTCCCCGCAGGCCAGGATCAGGCGCTCCACGTCCCGCGCGAGTAACTCGACGCGGTAGTTACTCACCCCCCGCGGCTTCTCCGAGAGGTTGTAGCCGCGCATGTCCGGGGCGACCACCCGGAAGCCGGCCTCCGCGAGCGCCGGGATCTGGAACCGCCACATGTACCAGAACTGCGGGAAACCGTGCAGGAGCACCACGAGCGGCCCCTCCCCCGCCTCGACGTAGTGCAGCCGCACGTCGCCGAGATCTGCGTAGCGGTGTTCTACGAGGGCCGAAAGCGCGTCGTCCACGAGCGTGGTCTAAACGGGCTCGTCGCGGGGCTCCACCAGGATCTCGTTGACGGCGACGTGATCCGGCTGCCCCAGCGCGTGAACGACCGAAGCAGCAACGTCCTCGGGGTCCAGAACACGCGCGCCACTTTGCTGGCCGTAGAGCTTCAACGCCTCCTCGTCGCTGCTCAGCGCGAGAAGGTCGGTGGCCACGTTGCCCGGTTGGACGGTCGTCACCTTGATCCCCGTGCCGGCCGTCTCCAGACGCAGCCCCTGCGACAGCGCCTCCACGAAGAACTTGCTGCCCGAGTAGACCGAAAGACCGGGGAAAACCTTGCGCCCGGCATCCGAAGATATGGTAATGATGTGCCCCCGTCCCCGAGCGAGCATCCCCCGTAGAACCGCCCCGATGCAGTTCATCGCCCCCTTGCAGTTTACGTCGACGGTCCGCTCCCATTCGTCCTCGCGGAGGTTCTTCATCAGGGTGTAGTACATGACCCCCGCGCAGTTGACGAGCACGTCGACCGGCCCGAGTTCCCCCTCCACACGTGCCACCAGCGATTTGACCTGGTCCCGGTCCGCGACGTCGGTGGCCGCGACCAGGCTCCTCACCCTACCTCCCCGATGGTCGAGCCCGGCCTGCACCTCCAGTAGCGCGCTTTCCCGGCGCGCCGCGAGCGCCACGCGCGCGCCTTCGCGCGCGAGCGCGCGGGCCACCGCGGCGCCGATGCCGCTGGAGGCCCCGGTCACCACCGCGACCCGTCCCTGTAAAGATTCAGGGTTCATGCTCTGCTCCTTCCCGGATCTCGTGGGGAAGCCCGGAGGACGCTTAAACCCATCGCCGCCTCGCTTCTTCCGGTTCTCGAGAGCTCGAACACGCTGCCACTACGCGCACCGCGTTTTCTAACGGTATCTGACCGCAACCGAGCATCTATCACTCGCCGGTGAACTCCGGCGGGCGTTTCTCCATGAAAGCGGCGATACCTTCGTGGGCGTCGGCTGTGCGCGCGATGTCGGCGATGGTCTGCGTCTCGTGCTCCATCTGCGTCTCCAGCGTCTCGGTCCAGCCGATGTGCAGCAGCCGTTTGGCCGCTCCCAGCGCCTTCGTCGCGCCGGCGGCGAGCTGTGAGGCGAGCTCAGCGGCCTGCTCGGAGAGGTCGTCCGGCACCGCGCGGGTGACGATGCCCCACTCAACGGCCTCCTGCGCCGATAGCTCCCGGTTGGTGAGGACAAGCTCCATCGCTCGTTTGAAGCCCACGAGGCGCGGCAGGTAGTACGTGGAAGACCCATCCGGCGTGAGGCCTGCCTTCGAGTAAGCCATGCTGAAGCGCGCCGATTCGGCCGCGACGACGAGGTCGCAGGCGCAGGTGAGGCTCAGTCCCGCCCCGGCAGCGGCCCCGTGCACCGCCGCCACCACCGGCAGGTCCATACGTGCCATGCGCGAGATGGCGGCGTGCAGGTAGGTCGTCACCTCCTTGAGATGGTGCGAGAGCTGCTCTCCCTGCTCGGTGAAACTCCTCAAGTCGCCACCGACGCAGAACATGCGCCCCGCGCCGGCGAGCACCACCGCCCGGACTTCCGGGTCCTCGTCGCAGCGCATCACGGCGCGCAACAGTTCCTGGGCCAACTCCAGGTTGAGCGCGTTGCCCGCATCCGGCCGGTTGAGGGTAATGTGGGCGACGCCGTCGCGGACGTCGAAGTCTAGAGTGTTGTATTCCTCCGCAGTCAAGTTGTCTCCTTCTCGCAAAAAGCTCGTACCCTGCCCCGGATCTCCCGCTTCTCATCCGTCGAGAGTTCCTCGATCACATAATAGTCGGTCCCCCAGGCCGGGGAC
>JAIVIG010000256.1 GCA_020200675.1 Actinomycetota bacterium | reverse complement strand
GTTCACGTCGTAGGGCTCGCACGCCTCGGGCGGGAAGTCCCTCACGTTCGAAGTGACTATCACGTCGGCCCGTCCCCTGACCGCCGCCGCCATGACGTGCCGGTCCTTCGGGTCGTTGGTCATGCTCGGGATCAGGGGCTCGTGCTCCGTAACCATGGCCTCCGGGAAAGCCCTCTCCATGGTTCTCACGAGGCTCTCTATTTTCTCCTCGGGCAGGTCGGGGTTGTTTTCGAGGACGTTGCGGGCCATCTCGTCCAGGATCTGGCGGCTCCAGCGCACCTGGTAGATCTCCGCCTCCGCCAACCGCAGGAGGGCGTCTCTGAGGTAGGCGGGGTAGAGCACGTTGGCGTCGAGCAAGGCGACAAAAGCCAAAGGCTGTTGCCCCTAATCCTCGTAGAGTCCAAGCTCCTGGGACTCCGAGGCTAGCTCGTTCAGGGCGATCCGCCGCTCGCGGTCCCTCCTGTCCTTGTAGACGAGCAGATCGTCCAGGCGGACCCGGCGGTGGCTGCCGACCTTGCGGAACGGGATCCTACCCTCCTCCAACAACCCGACCAGGAACGGACGCGAGACGTTCAACAACTCGGCGGCCTGCTGCGTGGTCAGCTCGGCGTGTACCGGAAGCACCCTTACCGCGTTCCCACGGGCCATCTCGTGCACCACACGCACCAGCACCTCAAAGACGGAGTGAGGAAGTTCTATCTCCTCCCCGGAAGGGGCACGCAGCTTCGCCCTGCCGAAGCTCTTCGCCAGGGCGTCGTCCAGCTCGCGCACAAGCGGCGCGTCCTTGTCGGGAGCCAGCACAGGGTCCCCTTCTCGCACTACCTCCATCTCACACCTCCTTCGCCGGTGTAGGTGTAGTATAGCAGACAAACGAAATAAACGAAATGATGATTCCGGACCTTCTCGAGTACCTGTGCTGGATTGCCACGTCGGGATCGGAGAAATACTGTACCGCTTCAAGGAGTGTTTTTGGCTGTTTTGCAGGGCTTTCCATACCCGAGAGTATACCACATTTGGTGAGTCAAGTATATAATTGATACTGTTGGTTTATTCACCAGCGAGGCTGCATACTCCAGATGTAGTCCCTACAAACCTACTCTCCTGGAGAACAAAGTCGTGTCGATGCACCCACAACCGATCGGTCCCGTTCCCGAAGACACCGCCCGTGTCGCCAAAGCCGCCTTCCCCAAAGGGAATGTGTACATTGAGATGCGCAACGTGCTTGGGATTATCTACGAAGATGAGGACTTCTCAGAGCTCTTCGAGGTGCGCGGACGGCCCGCCATCGCGCCGTGGAGGTTGGCTTTAGTGACGGTGATGCAGTTCTCTGAAGGGCTTTCGGATAGGCAAGCGGCTGAAGCTGTGCGCGCCCGCATAGACTGGAAGTACGCCCTGGGCCTCCAATTGAGTGATCCTGGCTTTAACTTCTCGGTGCTCTCGGAGTTCCGCAGTCGCCTGGTTGAAGGCGGCAAGGATAGGTTGCTTCTGGAGAAGTTGCTTGAGGGGTGTAAGGAGCGCGGCTACCTAAAGGTGCGAGGCAGAGTGCGCACCGACTCGACTCATGTACTGGGCGCTTTGCGCGTCCTGAGCAAATGGGAGCGGACTGCGGAGACGATGCGAGCTGCCCTCAATGCTCTGGCAGCCGCTAACTCGGAGTGGCTCAGAGAGCACGCTGATCCCGAGTGGTTCGAGCGTTACGGTCGGCGCATCGAGGACCAGCGGCTGCCCAAGGGCAAGGAGGCGAGGGAAGAATACCTCAAGAGGGTGGGTGCCGATGGCCTGCGGCTTCTGGCACACCTTGAGGCTCCTTACACGCCCCAAGTCCTCAAAGAGCTTTCTGAGGTCGAAATACTGCGCCGGCTCTGGGAGCAGCACTACGAGCAGATCGACGCAGAGATAAGGGTTCTCGACCCAAAAGAGAGGCCTGAAGGGGCTCGGCGCATCGAAAGCCCCCACGAGGTGGAGGCTCGCTACTCTACCAAGCGCTCGATGGGTTGGGTCGGCTACAAGGTGCACCTTACGGAGAGTTGCGACGAGGGATTTCCTCATCTGATCACGGACGTTCACACGACTGCTGCCACCGCCACCGACGTCAAACAGCTTGCGGCCATCCAGCACAGACTCGCAGCGAGCGGGGTGCTGCCTGCCGAGCAACTGGCGGACGCTTCCTACGTTTGTGGGAGCAACCTCGTTTCAAGCCACGCTCGCCAGATCGACCTCATCGGCCCAGCCTACAAGGACAATACGTGGCAGGCCAAAGCCGACGAAGGCTTTGACGTGGCAAACTTCCGCATCGACTGGGAAGAGAAGGCACTAACCTGTCCCCAGGGACGCCAGAGTATCCGCTGGTCACAGACCAGGACCGCTCGGGGGCGAAGTATGATCCACATCGACTTCTCCCCAGACGATTGCACCTCATGCCCGAGTCGATCGTCGTGCACGCGAGCCAAGGATCTCCCACGCACCCTCACCCTGCAGCCAAGAGAAGAGCACGAGGCCATCCAGTTTGCTAGAAAGCGCCAGAAGACCGAGGAGTTTGCCTCCCTCTACTCCCGGCGGGCGGGCATAGAAGGGACGGTCTCACAAGGAGTAAGGGCCTTTGGGTTGCGCCAAGCTCGCTACCGAGGCCTGAAGAAGACCCACCTTCAGGAGCTGGCCACTGCGACGGCGGTTAACGTGGGCCGCATCGCTAACTGGCTAAACGACATCCCTACCGCTGCTACGCGGCGTTCTCGA
>JAIVIG010000255.1 GCA_020200675.1 Actinomycetota bacterium | reverse complement strand
CTCTAATCTCGGCTCCTTGTCCCTCTTCGAAGGCACCTGGAAGCGCACCCTGGTGCCCTGCGCCGGCTCGCTCTCGATCTCGAGGTTACCTCCAAGAGCGCGAGCCCTCTCGCGCATGCTCCTTAGCCCCACACCGGGGATGGTTTCCGGATCAAACCCCTGCCCGTCATCTGTTACTTCTACCCAGATCTCGTTCTCATTGCCCCCCAAGCTCACCAGCACGTTCCGAGCATCAGCGTGTTTGTGGACGTTGGTCAGCGCCTCCTGGAGTATGCGTAATAGCTGCGTACCCCTCTGCCCGAGGGGGCCAGAGGTGAACCCGTCTTGTACATCTAAGCGTATGTTGCGATCAGGGGTCATCCTACGGTTCATCTCCACGAGGGACTCGAGCAACTCGGGGAGAGGTTTATCCCGCTCCTCTTCCAGGCGCAAGTCATAGACGATACCGCGCAGCTCCCGTCCCATCCGCACGAGCGCTTCCACCACCCGGTGCAGCCGGGGGTCCAGCTCAGGGTCCTTAGAGATTGCCTGAACGAGCTGGACCTCGGCCACGGCGTAGGTTAAATCCTGAAGGGCCCCGTCGTGAAGATCGTGGGCCATCTTCCGGCGCTCGGCCTCACCGACATCGAGCAGCGCCTCCTCCGCCTCCTTTCGATCGACTGCCGTGGCGATCACATTAGCTACGGCCTGCAAAAAATTCGCATCGTCTTCCGTGAAGGCTCGGCGGCTGTCGGTATGCGCGCCCAGCACCCCGAAAGACTTATCTTGGCCATGAATAACGACGCTCATACCGCTTACCACCCCGTGCTCGTGCAGCAACGGAGGTCCGCTGAAACGCTTCTCCTCGCGGAGATCCTCGACGATCACCGATTCCCTGGAGACCAGCGTATAGCCGGCTTGAGAGTCCAGTCCAACGCCGAGCGTCGTCTGGTTCACGAGCCCCTCCTTCCAGCCTACGCCCGCGCGTAGCAGCAGGGCGTCGCCCTCGGGTAGGAGTTCGAGGACCTCGCAGTACCGTACGCCCAGAGTATGCGCCACTACTTCGACGGCCTTGTCCATAAGCGCCGAGAGGGTGGGTTCAGTAAGCGCCCGCCGCCCAAGATCGGCTACAGCCGCCTGCTGACGGGCTCGCGTTTCTAGCGCTTCTTCAGCCCGCTTGCGCTCGGTTCGCTCTTCGGCCTCGCGTAGCGCGCGTCGGACCGCCGGAACGAGCCTCTCCAATCGCTGCTTCAGCACGTAGTCCGTAGCGCCGCTTTTGAGGGCCTCGATCGCCATCTCTTCCCCAACCGCTCCGGAGACGAGAACGAACGGGATCTCGGGATCGATCTCTTGAGCAACCTTTAGCGCAGAGAGACCGTCGAAAGACGGTAGGGAATAGTCCGCCAGGATAAGGTCGAAGTCGCCACTTTCTAACGCGGCGGCGAAATCGGCGCGCGTCTGCACTCGAAGGATCTCGCACTCGACGCCGCCACCGGTCAGGGTCGCGTGGACTAACTCCGCGTCCAGCGGGCTATCTCCGAGGTTGAGAATGCGTAGTGCTTTCATATCTTCCTGATCTTCCGGAACCCTAACGCCTCCGCGTCTCTAAGGATCGGATGACAATCAATGTGTTTGGCCCACGCTTCCCGGTGGCGGCTGGTTTATGACCGTCCAGAAGAGCCCGACCTCCCTGACGGCTTGAACGAAATCGCGGAATCCTACCGGCTTGACTACGTACGCGTTCGATCCCGAGTTGTAGCTCTCCACGAGGTCTTGCTCCTCGCGCGAGGAGGTGAGCATCACCACCGGGACCGTCTTTAAGTTCGGGTCGGCCTTTATCTGCTTCAA
>JAIVIG010000254.1 GCA_020200675.1 Actinomycetota bacterium | reverse complement strand
TGGATGCCCTGGTTTTTCTCTTCGTCGAGCATGCAGTCCAGCTCGTTGAGGGTTGCGAACAGGCTGCCGCCGCGGTGCTCCTCGGGGTCCCCGCTGTGCGGTAGCACCCCAACCCCGACCACGGGGATCCTACGCCCCAGCTTGACGTTCGCGATGTGCCGCGCGAGATCCATCACTATCCCGCTGCCGGTCCCGCCGCCCAGACCGAAGCAGATCAAGACCATCGACGGAAGCTGTTTTGTTTGTTTGACGCTCTCCGCGAACTCTTCCAGTGCCTGGGCTATCGGTCCGTCCTCGTAGTACTCCGTGTTGTAGATGGCCTTGGACACCGCCCGGGGGATGTGCTCGGTGGAGGCAACCGTCGTCCCCTCTACCACACGGCCCCTGTCCGTCTCCGGCATCTCTACGTCTTCGGGCAGCCACGGCTCGTAGTTGGGGTTCCAGTAGTAACGGGGATATTCTATCTTCAGGTACTCCCGGTACCGGCGCAGCTTCGCGAAAAGCTCGTCCCTGCTCGGCACCTCCAGGCTGACCGTGCGAATCTGCGCCCTCTCGGCCGGGATGTCGCGGTCTTCCAGGCGCTCCAGGAAGCCCTGGCCGTAATTGCGGAACTGTTGCTGGTCCTGATCGCCGATGTCCACGGAGAGCGCCGTGAACCGGGCCCTCTTGTCCTCCAGGAGGTCCTCGATCTCTCCCGTCCGTAGCAGCGCGTCGACCATGTAGGTCCCGGCTTTGCCTATCCCTATGGCGTGTATGCAGTGCGGGGCCTGCTTGCCCGTCGCACTGTGATAAAGCGATAAACTCATCGCTCAGCCTCTCTTTCTCTCGTGTACTTCCGTGAAATCGCACCCCATCACCCGGTTCAGCGGGTCATCCTCCTCCTTTCCTCTTTGTAACGTCTCGCCACCTCATTCGAGGTACCCGAGGTCCTTTAGAACCTTCGTCGCCAAGTTGGGACGCTCATCCGCAACGAGCATCCTGTACTTAGCTACAGCGTCCTCGGCTCCCTTTGGCATCCTACCTTGTTCCAGTAACTCCACGGCCTTCTCGAGGTTCCGACGGCTCAGCGAGTCTTTCCAGAGCCTGTGCTCTACGTATATACGCTCCTCATCGACACCTGTTACTTTCGTTTGTGGAGCACCGGGAATCGGTTTGCCCTCCTCTCCGGACTGGTAGTGATCTATTACTTCCCCCCAGTCTAAGGGCATATGCTCCCTACCCCTTTCTTCGGCGCCCTCCTCTCGTTCCGCGCGCCCCTCGGCTTTCAGTTCTTCGTTTCCTGTCACGGCGCCGAGGGCTTCCTTAGCAAGGCCCTTGACCTTGTCCAGCGCTTCTTCTCCTTGCATGTTCCTTTCCTCCAGCTGCCTCTAGCCCCTCGATCTAGCTACATCTACCCCTTTCCTAGGGAGCCACCCTTTCTCCGGCCTCTTCTCCTCGAACCGCGCTGAACGGCACCACGACCCAGCACGCGCAACCCCAGATACACTCGCCGGCCATCCCCTCGAACCTGGTGGACGGCTCGCAGAGCATGGTCCCGAGGTCCAGCAACCAGGCGTGGGCGAGAAGCTTCTCATCCCAGCTCATCCGATCGTACGCATCTCGCGCGGCCGAGAAACCGGGGAGATCCAGCTTGGTCAACCGGGGTACGCTGATGTGAACGAAGGATTCGTCCTCCGTATCGAAATGTACGACGTCTGGCTCGACCAGGGTGGTCACGGCCGAAGAGATCTGACCCTCTATCTCCTTCGCCCCCGATTCGGGATCGAACGCTGCCGTAGGAGCAAGCACACGTGCCTCGACGTACTCGGGATGTACGCCATCGGCCACACGCTCGAGC
>JAIVIG010000317.1 GCA_020200675.1 Actinomycetota bacterium | reverse complement strand
ACCCTAGAGCAACCCCGCCTCGAGATCTATCGGACTCCGAGTACGCCGCCTTCGAGGAGGGTGCAGCCCTGGTAGACCTCTCCCACAAGACCGTCCTGCGGCTGACCGGCAAGGACCCTCTCGGGATGCTCAACGCAACTCTCACGAACGACGTGCCGAAAGACGCCGCTCGCGGCGTCTACGCCCTGCTCCTGAACCCGAAGGGCCGCATCCAGGCCGACCTGCGCGCTCTCAAGAGCGCCGGGGACGTCCTGATCGTCACCGAGCCCGAAGGGGCCGCGGCCGCGAAGGAGCTGCTGGGCCGCTACGCCCCCTTCTCCCGCGTAAAGATCGAAGCCCTCTCAGAGGCCGACACGCGCTGGGGCATCCTCGGCCTCTACGGGCCGCGGGCGGAGGAGTTGCTCGACGGCCTCGAGCTCGCCGAGCACGAGAGCGCCGAGATAACCCTCGGCTACGCTACGGTGCTCGCCGCGGGCGTCGCGGTGCCCGTCCCCGGCTACGACCTCCTCGGCCCAGTGGACGCTTTGGACGCCGCCCGCGACCATCTCCTCAGGCGCGGCGCAATACCGGCAAGCCTCCACACCTACGAGACGGCCAGGATCGAGGCCGGTGTCCCCCGCTTCGGCGTGGACATCACGCCCGAGAACTTCCCCGCCGAGGCCGGCGTCCTGGAGCGCGCCGTGAGCTTCGAGAAGGGATGCTACCCAGGCCAGGAGACCGTCGCCAGGATGCACTACCGCGGCCACCCGAACAGGACGCTCCACCGGCTCGTCGTCGAGGGACCACCACCGGCTCCCGGCACCGAGATAGTCCAGGGCGAGAAGAAGGTGGGCCGCCTCACCGGCATCGCACCCCTGCCGGTAAACGGAGAGACGTTCGCCCTCGGCTACCTCTCCCGCAACGCCGACACGCAGGGCGCGTTCCACGCCGGAGGCGCCACGCTCCGTCCTCTCGCCTAGTCTCCCTCGAGCCTGCGCAAGACCAGCTCGAACGCCTCCGGCCCCACCCGCAAGCTGCCGTTGAAGGGAAAGTCGAGGACGGCGATCGTGTAGATGATGAGGGTGACGATCACGGTCAACGCGGCGACCGCCAGCATGTGCAACCAGGGAGTCTCCATCCCGAAGAGGTAGGTGAAGGCGACCGTGATCACACCCCCGACGACCAGCACGACCCATAGTATGGGGGGAAGGCCCTCGCGAACTTCGAGCAGGCGGAGCGCCCGATGCTCGTCCAGGTCGTCAAGTTGCGTCAACCCCTCGCTGCGGAGCGTCTGCTCGGCTTCCGTGCGGGGCTCGAAGTCCTGGATGCTCTCTCGCAGGTCATCAGCGAGACCCCCCGCCCGCTCGCTCGTCCGCCCCTCTCGCATCAGGGGCCACTCCTCCTACACCACGACGCGGGCGTAGGACACGGCGAGATCCTGGACCCGACCCCGCTCCGGTTCCGGGAAACCCCCGGCCAGTTGGTGAAGCTCCTCCACGGTGGCGGCTTCGCTCTCCGCCGACTTCTGGGCCGCATCGTATAGCTGCCACACGAGAAAGAGCGAGAACCCGACCGTCACGCCGAACATCACGTAGACTGCCGCGTAGATCATGCCGGTGGCGGCGTTGTGCGACTCGCGAAGCGGCAATCTTTCTAGTTATCGCCCGCGCCCGTACAGCCGAACCTAGCGTACATCCCAGCCGATCGACGGGCAACCTGCGTCGATCGACCCCTGAAATCCCTATAACGCCACGCCCGGCCCCCACCTCGTGTTCGGCGACGGCTTCGGCGAGATGTTCAGCAACCAGGTGCTCAACCTGAGCGAGGATCGCATCGCCGTGATCCAAGCCACCTTCGAACGGCCGTAGTAAACGCTCTTGTTGAGAAGCATTCCCAATAAAACCCGGTTTGGGACCCTGGAGATGTTACAAACTCTACCCTGACGGCCGTTGATGACAACGGCTCGCAGCATGATGGCCTTCGGGTCGCTCCGCCAACGAAAACGCGCTTGAAAAAGCAGTTTCTCTGCTTTCAGGAACGTTATTGATCCAGATCACGCGACATTGTTAGGGGTACGATGCTGTGGTTAAATAGCTGTGTAAATGTAGCAAGTTTGATACGGCGAGCTGTCTGTCAGGGGTTCGATGCTAAAGATAGAGAATCTGCACGTCGAGGTCGATGGCAACGAGATCGTGAAGGGCCTGGATCTCGAGGTCGGCCAGGGCGAGATCCACGCGATAATGGGCCCGAACGGCTCGGGCAAGAGCACGCTCGCGAACGTGCTAATGGGTCATCCGCGTTACGACGTGACCGGAGGGTCTGTGATCTTCGAGGACGAGGACGTTATGGAGCTCGAGGCCGACGAGCGGGCCAAGATGGGCCTGTTCCTCGCGTTCCAGTACCCGAGCGAGGTGCCGGGTGTCTCCGTCGCCAACTTCCTGCGCACCGCCGTCAACTCGGTACGCGAGGAGGAGCTCTCCCCTATGGAGATGTACAAGCTCCTGCAGGAGAAGATGGCCGTCATGCGGATGGACCCCAAGTTCGCCGAGAGGTATCTGAACGAAGGCTTCTCCGGCGGCGAGAAGAAGCGCAACGAGATCCTGCAGATGCTCATGCTCGAGCCCACGCTCGCTATTTTGGACGAGACCGATTCGGGGTTGGACATCGACGCTTTACAGGTCGTGGCCAGGGGGGTCAACGAGATGCGCGGCCCGGAGTTCTCTGCGGTTTTGATCACGCACTACCAGAGGATACTCAGGTACATCGAGCCCGACCGCGTGCACGTCATGCTCGACGGCCGGCTAGTGACCTCGGGCGGCAAGGAGCTCGCCGAGGATCTGGAGGAGAAGGGCTACGATTGGGTGCGCCAGGAGTTCGGCGCCGGCGCCCAGAGCTAAGGAGGAAAGGGAATGCCCGAAGACAAGACCATACAGGGGCTCGGGCTCGACGAGTACAAATTCGGATTCCGCGATCCGGAGGAGTACTTCTTCAAGACCCCGCGCAAGGGGCTCGACGAGGAGATCGTGGCCATGATCTCCATGCACAAAAAGGAGCCCGAGTGGATGCTCGAGTTCCGCTTGAACGCCCTCAAGGCGTTCTGGGCGAGGCCCACCCCCACCTGGGGCGGCGATCTCTCCGGGCTGAACTTCGACGACATCCACTACTACATCCGCCCGATGGAGAACCAGGGACGTAGCTGGGACGACGTGCCGGACGACATCCGCAACACCTTCGATAAGCTGGGCATCCCGCAGGCCGAGCGAGAGATCCTGGCCGGCGTCGGCGCCCAGTACGAGTCCGAGGTCGTCTACCACTCACTCAAGGAGGAGTGGGAGAAGGCCGGCGTCCTCTTCCTGGACATGGACGGGGGCCTGCGTGAGCACGAGGACCTCGTGCGCGAGTACTTCGGCACCATCATCCCGCCGGACGACAACAAGTTCGCGGCGCTGAACTCCGCGGTCTGGTCGGGCGGCTCGTTCGTGTACGTCCCGCCGGGGGTCCACGTGGACATCCCGCTGCAGGCGTACTTCCGCATCAACGCGGAGAACATGGGCCAGTTCGAGCGGACGCTCATCATCGCCGACGAGGGTGCTTACGTCCACTACATCGAGGGCTGCACCGCCCCGACGTACACCACGAACTCGCTGCACTCGGCGGTCGTCGAGCTCGTCGCCAAGCCGACTGCCAGGATCCGGTACTCGACCATCCAGAACTGGTCGCACAACACCTACAACCTGGTTACGAAGCGGGCGGTCGCGTACGAGAACGCCACCGTCGAGTGGGTTGACGGCAACCTCGGCTCCAAGCTCACGATGAAGTACCCTGCGGTCTACCTGATGGGCGAGGGCGCCCGCGGCGAGATCCTCTCGGTCGCCTATGCCGGCGACGGGCAGCACCAGGACGCGGGCGGCAAGGTCGTCCACGCCGCGCCGAACACCTCGAGCCGCATCACCTCCAAGTCCATCTCGAAGGGGACCGGACGCTCGACGTACCGCGGCCTCTTGAAGATGCACGAGGGGGCGGAGGGCTCCAAGAGCCGGGTCGAGTGCGACGCGTTGTTGCTCGACGAGAGGGCGCGGACGGACACCTATCCGTACATCGAGATCGAGGAGAAGAAGGTCACGACCGAGCACGAGGCTACGGTCTCGAAGGTCGGCGAGGACCAGCTCTTCTACCTCATGAGCCGGGGCCTCTCAGAGGAAGAGGCGATGGCGATGGTCGTCAACGGCTTCATCGAGCCGATCGCCAAGGAGCTCCCGCTCGAGTACGCCATCGAGCTGAACCGCTTGATCCAGCTCGAAATGGAAGGCTCGGTCGGCTAGGTTTTTACGACCGACAGTTGCAGAGCAAGTTTGGCGGGGCGGGCTCTCTTTTGAGTCCGCCCCCGTTTTCGAGACGAGACAGAAGGGTGATACATGAGCACGAACGGCGTGCCGGAGGTTCTCAAGAGCAAGGGCGTCAGCGTCGAGACCATAAAGGCGCTCTCGGCGTTCAAGAGCGAGCCTGCATGGCTTACCGAGAAGCGCCTGTCGGCGTGGCGCACCTTCGAGAAGACGCCGATGCCCGGCCTACGCGACGAGGCGTGGCGCTACACGGACATCTCCGACGTGCGAGTTGAGGACTTCCTCCCCTACGCCCCGAGCCCGGACGTAAGTGAAGAGGGAGATCTCCCCGACGCCGTCCAGCGGCTCATAAAGGAGGGCGAGGAGAACTCGGCCCTGCTCGTCCAGCACAACTCCGAGACGACCTTTGTTCGTATAGACGAGGAGCTTTCGCGTAAGGGCGTCGTCTTCACCGATCTGCACACCGCCCTAAGGGAGCACGAGGACCTCGTTAGGGAGCGCCTCTTCGGGCTCGTGCCCGAGGACTATGACAAGTTCGCGGCCCTGAGCGCTGCGGCGTTCTCCGGTGGGTCGTTTTTGTACGTGCCGCGCGGGGTGGACGTGGAGGTCCCGATCCAGAGCTACCGTTGGCTCGACGTCACGGGCTCGATCATGCCGCGCACCCTCGTCGTGGTCGAGGAGGGCGCCACGCTGACCTACATAGACGAGTACGCCTCAGCCGGCGGCCAGGAGCCCGCTCTGTCTAACGGCGCGGTCGAGCTCTTCGTCGGGCAGGGCGCGAACGTTCACTACGTCTCTTTGCAGAACTGGGAGCGGAACATGCTCCACTTCAACACCATCCGCTCCTCGGCCGGGAGGGACGCCGTCATAAACAGCCTGGTGGTCTCCCTGGGGTCGGAGCTCAGCCGTACCAACGTCGAGGCGGGGCTCGCGGCGCCGGGGAGCGACTCGGAGATGCTCGGCCTCTACTTCGCCGACTCGAACCAGGTCCTCGACCACCACACCTTGCAGGACCACATCGCGCCGAACGCCCACTCGGACCTGCTCTACAAGGGCGCTCTCAGGGACGAGTCGCTCGCGGTCTTCAGTGGGCTCATCCGGGTCGAGCCGGGGGCGCAGAAGACCGACGCCTACCAGACGAACCGGAACCTCATCCTCGGGACCGACGAGGCGATGGCGGTCAGTTTGCCGAACCTCGAGATCATGGCCGACGACGTCAAGTGCTCCCACGGCTCGACGACGGGGCAGGTCGATGACGTGGAGCCCTTCTACCTGATGAGCCGCGGCATCCCTCGCCACGAGGCCGAGAAGCTCGTGGTCTTCGGCTTCTTCGGAGAGGTCACGAGCCGCATCCCGCTCAAGGGCCTCAAGGCGAAGCTGGATAAGGCTATAGAGGCCAAGATCGGGCTCGGCTTCGAGGAGCGGGTGGCCTAGAGAGCATGGCAGAGTTCCACAAGATAGCGAAGACCGGAGACCTCACGCCCGGCGAGGTGAACGTCTACGAGGTGGAGGGACACAGGGTTGCGCTCTGCAACGTCGGCGGCGAGTTCCACGCCATCGAGGACGTTTGCACTCATGACGCCGGGTCGCTTGACCAGGGAGAGCTGATCGGCTCCCAGATAAAGTGCCCCCGCCACGGCGCGAAGTTCGACGTGACCACAGGGAAGGCGCTCACCCTCCCGGCCGTAAAACCCGTCCCCAAGCACGAAGTGAAGGTCGAGGACGACGATATCTACGTGGCGCTCAGCGAGGCGAAGGTCAGCCCGACGATGGGCAGGAGACGCCGCAGGGGGTAGAGATGTACGACGTAGAGGAGATCCGGCGCGACTTTCCCATCCTCGACCGGAGGATCGACGGGAAAAAGCTCGTCTACCTGGACAACGCAGCGACCTCCCAGAAGCCGCGGCGGGTGATCCAGGCACTCACCGAATACTACGAAGAACACAACGCCAACATCCACCGCGGCGTCCACCGCCTCGCCGAAGAAGCAACGGCGGCCTACGAGGAGGCGAGGCGGAAGATGGCCCGTTTCCTCAGCGCACCGGACGTCCGGGGCCTCATCTTCACCCGCGGCACGACCGAGGCCATAAACCTTGTCGCCCACGCCTGGGGCCGTAAATTCTTGCGCGAAGGCGACGAGATTGTGTTGACCGAGGCCGAGCACCACTCGAACCTCGTCCCCTGGCAGCTCGCCGCGCGGGCGACCGGCGCGAAGCTGCGCTTCATCCCGATCCTCGATGACGGCACGCTGGACATGGAGGCGGCGGAGCGTCTGATCGGCCCGAGGACCAGGCTCGTCGGCTGCATCCACGCCTCGAACGTGCTCGCCACCATAAACCCTGTCGAGAGGTTGGCGGAGCTCGCCCACGAGGCCGGCGCCCTCATGCTGGTGGACGGGGCGCAGAGCGCGCCGCACCTGCCGGTGAGCGTCGAGGCTCTGGGGTGCGACTTCTACGCGTGCAGCGGGCACAAGATGCTCGGGCCCACGGGCGTCGGGGTTCTGTGGGGTAAGCCGGAGGTTCTGGAGGATATGGATCCCTTCCTCGGCGGAGGGGAGATGATCCGGGAGGTCCACCTGGATCACTCAACCTGGAACGACCTTCCCTACAAGTTCGAGGCCGGAACCATGAACGTCGCCCAGGCCGTCGGCCTCGGCGCCGCCGTGGACTACCTCGACGAACTGGGCATGGAGAATGTCCGGGAGCACGAGAGGCGGCTCGGGGAGTACGCGTATCGTCGGCTCTCGGAGATCGAAGGCATCACCCTGTACGGTCCTTCCTCGGACCGGACCGGGCTCGTCTCCTTCTCCCTGCCTGACGTGCACCCGCACGACCTCTCCCAGCTCCTGGATGAGGAGGGCGTTGCGATAAGGAGCGGCCACCACTGCGCCCAGCCTCTGATGCGCCGCCTCGGCGTCGCGGCGACAGCCAGGGCGAGCTTCTACCTCTACAACACCGAAGAAGAGGTGGACGCGCTGGTCGGGGCGCTTCAGCGCGCCCGCGAGTTCTTCGGGGCGTTTGCCTAGCGTGATGCGCGATCTCTACACGCAGGTCATCATGGACCACTACCAGCGCCCACGGAACCGGGGCGAGTTGGAGGACGCAGACCTGGAGGAGTACCTCCTCAACCCCCTCTGCGGCGACGAGATAACGGTGTACGCCGCCTTCGACGGGGATAGCGTAGCCGACGTGAAGTTCAGCGGGAGGGGCTGCTCCATCTCCCAGGCCTCGGCCTCGATGATGACCGGGCGGCTCATGGGCAAGAGCCGCGAAGAGGCGGAGGCAGAGATCTCCCACTTCAAAGCCATGATGGTCGGCGAAGAGGAGTTTCCGGAGATGGAGGATCTGGCCGCGCTGAAGGGTGTGATCCAGTACCCCTCCCGCATCAAGTGCGCGACCCTCGCCTGGACCGCTTTCCAGCGGGGGCTCGGAAGCAAAAAGTAGTAAGTCGGCGATCTCATCTGAGGAGGATCCATGCTGCTCGAAGGAAGCTGCCGATGCGGGGCCGTCCGGTTCCGCCTCGAGTCGCCGGAGCCCTACCCGTTCATGCTCTGCTACTGCTCCATCTGCCGCAAGACGGCGGGTGGGGGCGGGTACGCGATCAACCTCGGTGGGCTCTCGGACACGCTGGAGGTCGATGGCGAGGAGAGTATCTCCGTCTACCAGGCCCGGATAGACGGCGAACTGAGCCCTGCCCAGAGGCGCTTTTGCGGGAACTGCGGCAGCGCGCTCTGGGTCTTTGATCCGCGCTGGCCAGAGCTCGTCCACCCCTTCGCGTCCGCGATAGACACCCCGCTCCCGAAGCCCCCGGAAAAGGTGCATATCATGCTCGATTACGCCGCGCCGTGGTGCGAGATCCCTTCGGGAGAGAACGACAAACACTTTCCCGAGGGCCCGGACGAGTCGCTCGCCGGCTGGCATCACCGCCACGGTCTCCTCGACGAATCGCAAAGCGGCTGAGATCCGAACGCGCTCTCTGCCGTACGCGCACGCTTTTTCTAGCTGACCGACCGGGGTATGGCGCCGGAGACCGATGCTAAGCTTCCGGAATGAATCGGTCTCGAAACACAGGGGCTGAGCGTGATCCTTGATCTGGTCCGGTCGCTCCCGGCGGCCCTCCTGGTCGGAGTCGTGCCGGGATGGTTCTGGGCGGGGTGTTTGTGCGCCACCGCAGATCGCGCCGAGCGGCTCGCCTACTCGGTGGGGTTCTCCGCCGCGCTGGTGCCGACCGGCGCGCTGGTGCAGGCGCGTCTCTTCGGCGGGCAAGGAGATCTCCGAGTTCCGGGAATCGTCGGTTGTCTCGGGAGCGCGCTGGCTCCTGCTTTCAGCGGTGGTGCTGCTCGTGCTCTTGCGGAGCTATCCCGGTCCCATGCGGTACGACTGGCCGTTCCCGCGCGGCGTGGACAAGTACGAGCACGCGGTGATGGTGAGCATGATGCTCTCCGAAGGATCTACCGGATCCTTTATGTTGTACCCGCCCGGCTTCCACGTCCTGGCCGCGGGGGTCTCCGGCCTGAGCGGGCTGGAGCCGTTGAAGCTCTTCGCGGTCTTGGCCCCCGCGCTCCTGTTGTTGCCCGCGCTTGCGTGCTACGCGCTGGCGCGCCGGTTGTGGGGCTGGGAGTACGGCGTGGCCGCCGCTCTCTTCTCCGGCCTGATCGCGGGCGGCTCCTACGAGCACGTCAGCCACGCCAGGTATCCCAACCTGATAGGCGTGTTCCTGCTCGTCCTGGCCGTCGCCGCGCTCATCCGGCTGTACGCCTCTTCCTCCGTTCGGGACCAGCTGGCCCTGGCGATCCTCGGCTCCTCGGTAGTCTTCTACCACATGGTCGCGAGCCTGTACGAGGCGGCGCTGCTCGGGCTGGTGGGGCTGCTGTTCTTGCCCTACCTGCTCATCCGCGAGCGAGAGAGAGGTCTCGCCCTGCTTTCCTCGTTCACGCTTTTGGGCTTCCTCTCGATGCTCTACGCCTGGGACACCTACGACCTGCCGCGCCTGGTGGCCGGCCTCTTGAGCGGGTCGGAGATGGGCAGAGGGGGCGAGGCCGTGGCGATGGCGCTGGGCACCAAGCCCACCTTCGATTTCGCCCACCTGCTGACGACGACCTCGCAGCCGGCGCTGTGGTTCGGTTTGCTGGGAGCGCTCCTGGTGGCGGGAGATCTTCTGCGGCGGGATCGGATGGTCGCGCCACAGAAGCTGGCGTACCTCACCCTTCTCTTGTGGGCCCTGTTGCTCTTCGCCGGTAGCCGCACGACCATGAGCAGTTTCCCTGACCGCTTCGAGCGAGATCTAAGCCTCCCGCTGGCCATCCTCGCGGCCCTGGCTTTCGTGGCGGTCCTGCGGTCGCCGGCAGCGCGGGCGCCGGTGATGATCTTCGCTGCTTTCCTGGCGGTAACAGTGGTGGGGGTGCAGGCGGTGCAGAACCTGGAAGAGGGCGCCGGCCCGGCCCAACGTCGAATAGACCGGCCTCCTCCGCCGGAGGTAGTGGCCGTGGGCCAGTGGCTAAGGGAGCACAACGAAGGCGGTAATATCCTCTCGACCCCGTCCGTGGGCCCGGTCTCGACTCGCGGGGTGCTCGCCATGGGAGGCTACAGCGGGATGCAAACGTACTCGGTGCACAGGATACGGCGGGG
>JAIVIG010000049.1 GCA_020200675.1 Actinomycetota bacterium | reverse complement strand
TGTAGCCCTCGCCCTTTTTGAGCTGGAGGGTCTGGAGCATGGTCTCGTTGTGCTGGGCCTCGTGTTGGAGGATCATGCTGTAGACGAAGCCGTCCTTGAGGAGCGGGTCGTCCCCGTGTAGATCCGCGTCTTCGAGCGTCTCGAGGACCGCCTTGCGGACGGCGTCGAGGTAGAGGTCGGCGTCCTTGCGGTCGAGGAGATTCAGCGAAGGACGCTCCTCGCGGGGGTGGAGGGAGGCGTCGTAGATGTCGTAGAGCTCGCGCTCGGAGAGGACCTTGCCGTGGGACTTCTGCAAGAGCCACAGCTCCTCGTAATTGCCGATGTGGCCGTAGTCCCAGATCAAGGGGCTCATGATCGGGTCGTGCTGGGCGGCCAGATCCTCCTCGGAGACGGGCCCTAGCAAGAACCGCGTCCTCTCCCTCGCTTCTTCCAGTCTTTCGGCAAGAGCTTCTTTTGTATCGTTACGCCTGGTATCTGTACCGAAAATGGCGATCATCCTCCTATAACCCTGTTGAGACTCGCTCTCATACTTCGTCACTATCTCCCGTACGGTCCTCTGGGACCCCTCCTTCGCTTGACCGATAGTTCGTCTGATCATAACGTCCTCTACCCCAAGTGCATCGCCGTCGCCCAACCTATCCGGCTCGACGCTCCGGTAACGAGAGCCACCTTGTCCTCAAGCCTTTTCTCCATAGTCGAGTTCCTCCTCTGGATCGCCCGTAGTCTAAGTGTCCGCTACTGCTTACGACCCGGTTCTATGCGGGAGCGAAGGCATCATAGGCGATAGCCGTGGCCACGCCGTAGGCGAGGTGGAAGCCGAAGTCCATGCCCCAGTTGGAGGGCGGCCACGTGGTAGGGTCGACCACGCCCAGCACGGTGGCGGGAACATCGCTGGCGGCCATCGCGGCGAGCCGTCTCGCCGTCGGGGTCCTCACCCTCGGCGGAGAGGTCGAGGCCCACCTTCTCGGCGAGCGTGCCGGCCATCGTATCCGGCACGCTGCTCGCGGGCCGGCCATTGAGAGCCATGTCGGCGTACGTGACGGCGTTGAGCGCCACCGTGCCAACGGCCCCGGCGGCGGCCCCCGTTAGTGCTTCGCGTAGCATATGTATCTCCTTATCTGGGTGTCAGTTCGTTGATCATGTCCTGCCGTTATCCTCATCCTTTATTCCACAGGGGATTTCGCATGCCACGGCTGGTCCTCCGCCAAGCTCCAGGCGGCGTTGATGAGTCCCACGTGCGAGAAGGCCTGGGGGAAGTTGCCCCAGAGCTCTCCTGTGGCCGCGTCGGCTTCCTCCGCGAGGAGACCGAGGTCGTTGGCGTAAGAGGTGGTTCGCTCGAAGATCTCGACGGCCCGTTCCCTCTCTCCGGCACGGGCCAGGCACTCGACGAGCCAATAGGTGCAGATAAGGAAGCCGTTCCCGTCTTCGGCCCAGCGGTGAACGAGGCCGTCCCAGGCCAGCTCGCGTTCGACAGCCTCGATGGTGGACCACATGCGGGGATCGTCGGTGGGCAGGAAATCTACCAGAGGCATCAAGAGGACCGAGGCGTCTAGCTGATCGGAGCCGAAAGCACCCGTGTAGGCTCCGACCTCCTCGCTCCAGCCGCGCTCCAAGATAGCCTCCCGGACCTCTTCGCGGGCGGCTTTCCAACTCTTTACATTGGCGTGCTCGCCGAGGCGCGGGGCGAGCTCTATCGCACGGTTGAGGGCTACCCAGCACATCACCTTCGAGGAGAGGTAGGGCCGCACTGCATCCCGGGCCTCCCACATCCCGGTATCCGGTTCTTCCCAGCTCTCTGCGGCTTTATCGGCGAAGCTGGAGACCAGGCGTGCTATGACATCGTCGAACTTATCGCCCAGCTGATCCCGGAGCAAGTGCGCGGCGTCAACGACCTCTCCTAGTACGTCGAGTTGCTTCTGATACCAGGCATCGTTTCCTACCCGCACCGGGCGGCTGGCCCGGAAGCCTCGCAGGTGCTCCAGCGAGTGCTCGGTTAAGTCCCTTTCGCCCTCGACGCCGTACATGATCTGTACCTGCTGCTGATCGTCGGTTAGATGCGCGCCAACCGCACGGTCTACCCAGTAAAAGAACCGCTGCGCTTCGTCGGGGCATGCCGCAACCCACAGCGCCCGCAGGGTCAAGCTCAGATCTCGCAACCAGGCAAAACGGTAATCCCAGTTGTCGCCAGCCCCACACGTTTCGGGCAGAGAGGTGGTGGCCGCCGCCGTCACGGCGCCGGTCGGCTGGTAGGTCAGCGCCTGGAGCACGAGGGCGCTGCGCCGGACATGATCCGCATACGGCCCCTCGTAGCCGCGGTGCATCTCCGACCAGGACCTCCACCCTTCACCGGTGTTCTCCAGCTCCGTCCCAACCTCCAAGTCAGGTATGATGCTGTTCTCATTCCCGAATGCCCGCCTGTAGACCAGCGCGAAGTCCAAAGCCTCTCCGGCCCGCAACGTAAGCCGGGCAGTAGCCTCGAAACCCTCGATTCTCAGAGGGCAATCGGTAAGCAGGTAAAGCTCGACGGGACCACCGCGAGCCATAACTCCGGTATCCGTCGGTGACACGAGTGGGGTGGTGAGACCGTACTCCAAGCGAGGGGAGAATTCCACCTCCAGCTCTATCTCGCCCTCGATCCCCTCGGCCCTTCGTAACAAAACGTGAGGGACTCGCTCACCGATCTCGTGTCCCCGCGCGCCGTTCTCAAGCGCCAGGGCGTCTGTCAGAGCTATTCGGCCTTGGGGGGTACGGAAGACCGTCCGCAGGACCATCGTATCGTCCAGGTACGCGCGCTCGACCTCGAACTCTCCGGCGGGCCGGATGGACCAGTGGCCGCCGTCCGCGTCCAGCAAGCGCGCGAACACCGAAGGCGAGTCGAACCGCTCGGGGCAGTACCACTCTACGGAGCCGTCCCGCTTCACCAGAGCGGCCGACTGGCAATCGGATAAGAAGGCGTAATCACCTATCGGAGTTTCAGGCATTCCACATCTCCTTTCGAACGCCTCCAGGCAAGAAGTTGGCGTAGGGCGGCGCGTGCCTCCGGGACCACCTCTCGTTCGGGTCCGTCTCGATCAAGCTACATCTACTTCGACTCGGTCTTTCACACCCATCCTTACTTTTACTCCGTTTGTCTACAAAGTCTTTATCATGTGCCGCCAGCGAGGCTGAATTTCCACGCCGTGATCGCGCATCCCCTTACAAGGACTCGATTGCCTCCCTCCACACCTTCTCCAGACCGACCCGGCTATCCCTGATGACTCCGGACAGGTCCGCGTCCCAGAGCGAGTCCGGCACCTCGCTGGAGAATATTTCGAGTACGTAGACGCCGCGATAGCCGCTCTCATGGATCGCGTGGATCAGGGCCGGCAGGGGAATTTCGCCCTGCCCGACGATGTGGCGATCGGCGACCGACCGGGGCGTACGCCAATCGCTTACCTGCACGATGAAGATGCGGTCGCCGCACGCTTTAATCGCCCCGGCAACGTCAGCGTTCTGCCAAACGTTCCAGGTGTCCACGCAGACGCCGAAGTTGTCGCGGTCCACCGCCGCGACGATCCGCATAGCCTGCTCCAGCGTCCAGATCGCGGACTCCACGTTCATGAGCGCCGGGTTGAGCGGTTCCAGGGCGAGGCGCACCCCATGCGCTTCGGCAAAGTCGGCCAGCGCGCGGTACTCTCGCGCGGCCACGTCGAAAACGTCCTGGACGTTCCCGTTCGGTGGTGGACCGGTATTGGAGACGAAAGTGACGCCCTCCTGCGCAAACCGGCTGACACGCTCGATCGTACGGCGAAACCGCTCTGTGCGTTCGTGCAGGCCTTTGGGCTCCGGCTGCATGCGGCTGGGGAACAGGGTACGGACCGCGGGCTGGACCGAACTGATCGTCAAGCCCTGCTGGCCAACGAGCGCCAGTTGGTCCGCGGCGCGCTCTCCGTCGAGCTTGTCCTCGCAGACCTCGATGGCATCGACGCCGAGCCGGGCGTAGTTGTCGACGTCCTGCTCGAAGCTCCAGGGCCAGGTCGTGAACTGGCTGACGCCGAACCGATACGGCAACGAAGCGGTCACGAAGTGCTCCCTAAAACCTACTCGTATGGCGGGACAGGCCCCCGTCTATAAGAAAGGTACTCCCGGTCACGTAGGCGGAGGCGTCGGACGCCAGGTACAGGGCCAGGTCCGCCACCTCTTCCGGTTTGCCCATCCGGCCCAGCGGGATCTCCGAGAGCAGCTTCTCCTTCTGGTCGGGGTGGGCCTCGAGGTTCTCGTTTATCGGGGTCTCGATGGCGCCGGGGGCGATGTTGTTGACTGTGATGCCGTGGGGAGCAAGCTCTACGGCTATCGTGCGCATCAACATGCGCACGCCTCCCTTGGCGGCGCAGTAGGGCGAGTTGTTGGGCATGGACCGTTCCTCGTGTATAGACGAGATATTGATTATGCGCCCGGGCTCGCCCCCTTCCACCATCCTCCCGGCGGCCACCTGACACCCGAGCCACGTCCCGGTGAGGTTGACCGCGATGACCTTGTTCCACACCTCGAGCGGCATCTTCAGGAACGGCATCTGATCCTCGACGCCCGCATTGTTCACCATGATGTCGAGGCGACCGAACTCCTCCACCGTCTTGCGTACCAGGTCCTCGACATCCTCCTGCGAGGTGACGTCGGCCCGAACGGCCACGGCCTTGCCTCCCGCGTCTTCGATCTGCTTGACCGCGTCTTCGGCTTCATCCTGGTCGTCGCCCACGTAGTTCACGGTGACCGCTGCCCCCTCTCTAGCGAACGCGAGGGCGATAGTCCTTCCGATGCCCGACGATCCACCCGTAATGATCGCGACCTTGTTCTCGAGCTGCTGCAAGATCTACCTCCTAACCTTCGTTACCGTCGCCCAACACGTGCAGGAACAGGGACGCCGACCACGAGAAGAATTCGTGCCCGTAGAACACCTCAGTCCGGTTCTATGAGATGCCGCGTGGTCCGGCATCGCGTCCCGTTTCCGCGGTCAACGACCAGGATTCCTCCCACTTTCGCGACCAACCTCTTGAGCCGCGAATAAAGCTCGGAACGCACGAGTCGCTCCGGGACGATTACGTAGCAGCCGGCCAGGGCACTGCCGGTATCTGCACCACGGCGCTTTTCCCGCGTGAGGAGCCGCGAGTGCCTGATCGTGGGTACACCGTCGTTGCTCATCCTTTTTCCGTTCGCGCTCCGTCAATCTCTTACGGCCAACAAGGGAAGCCCCGTCTCCTCGTCGGTCTCGCGCCGGAGGTGTTCGGGGGACTCGACGAGGACGACCTCCAGCGTGGGTTGCACGCGAGCCTCCAGCAGGTGGCCGCCCCTCGTAGTGCCGTCGGACTTGCCGACCACCGCGTGGACGTGCAACTTGGGTTCCCCTTCGTGGAGGGCGACATCGCCGACGAGCGAGAGCACCTCCACCTGCTCCTCGATGGGAATCTCCTCGTACTCCTTTTTCTCCATATCGAAGTAGCCGAGCGTGGCGCCGCTTAATGCGCCGATCGCCGTGAAACGGGCGGCGTTCAGGCCGTTCTCTTTCGCGAAGTTCGTCAGCTCCTCCATGACCTCGTCGCCGGGGTCGAACACGAGCGCGAACGTCTTCTCGCCTCGCTCGTGGATCAACTTCGCCTTCATCCGAATCTCCTCTTGAGCCCCCACGCCAAGGCGCCACCAGCCACCACCGCCGCGCCAACGGCCGCCGCCGCTTTGAGGCCGGGTTCGTGGCTGTTGAGCACGACGTCCGGGTAGCCGCGCTCGGGATAGTCGCCCTCAGGGCCGTTCTCGCCGTGCTGCATCGCCATTCGGATGACCTGCGCCGTGTGCAGCGCCCGCCGGTTGGTGGCGTGCTCTATCTGCGTCTTGCAGGAGAAGCCGTCGGAGATGATGAGGGTGTCCTTTTCGGCGTCGCGCGCGGCGGGCAAGAGCCGGCGCTCGCCGACCTTCATCGAGATGTCGTAGTGCTCCTTCTCGAAGCCGAAACTTCCGGCCAGGCCGCAACAGCCGGAGTCGAGTATCTCGAAGTCGAGGCCGATCTTTTGGAGCAGCTCCTGCTCCGCGGTCATCTTCATGACGGCCTCCTGGTGGCAGTGCCCGTGCACGATCGCCTTGCGATTGAGCTTCGGCGGCTCGTAATCCCTGACCTCCTGGACGAGGAACTCGTCGAGCGTGAGGGTTTGCTGGCTCAGGCGCTTGGCGTCTTCGTCGTGGGGGAGCATGTTGGGGAGCTCGTCCCGAAAGGTCGCCACGCAACTCGGCTCGATGCCCACCACGTGGATGCCCTCCCGGACATAGGGGCTCAAGGTCTCGACCAGCCGGTTCAGGAAGACCCTGGCTGTATCGAGCATGCCGTAGTCGTAGAGGGGGCGACCGCAGCAAAGTGCTTGCTGGGGCACGATGATCCGGTAGCCGGCCGCTTCCATCACCTCCACCGCCGCCTTCATCGGCTCGGGGTGGAGGAAGTTGTTGAAGGTGTCCGGGAAGAGCACGACCGGCGGTCCGTCGGGGTTTACGGGACCACGCTCCTTGAACCAGGCTTTGAAGGTCTGGTGCGCGAACGGCGGCATTTCCCGCTCAGGCGCGAGTCCCCCCACACGCTTGACCAGATCTTTGAGCACCGGCGCGTGAGCGACTAAGTTTGCGAGGCGCGGCATGTACTGCGCGGCACGCGCGTGGAACATGATCAGGCCCATCGTGTACGCGTAAGCGGGGCGCAGCTTCCCCTTGTAGTACTTGGAGAGGAACTCGGTCTTGTAGGTCGCTATGTCCACGTTGACCGGGCAGTCACCCTTGCAGCCCTTGCAAGAGAGGCAGAGGTCGAGCGCGTCGTAGACCTCCTTGCTGCGGAACCCGTCCTTTATGACGTCGCCCCTGAGCATCTCGTGCAGGATGCGGGCGCGACCGCGCGTGGAGTGCTCCTCCTCCTTCGTGACCATATAGCTGGGGCACATGGTGCCACTCTCGATGTCGCGGCACTTGCCGGCGCCGACGCAGCGCAGGGTGGCGTGGGCGAAGCTGCCGTTGTCCTCCGGGTAGGAGAAGTAGGTCTCGGGCTCGTGCGGGTTGTAGTCGGTGCCAAGCCTCAAGTTCTCGGTGATGCGGTAGGCATCGACGACCTTGCCGGGGTTCATCTTCCACTCGGGGTCCCAGATAGACTTGAACTCCCGGAACGCCTGAACCAACTCCTCGCCGAACATCTTGGGCAGAAGCTCCGCCCGGGACTGGCCGTCGCCATGCTCGCCGGAGAGCGACCCGCCGTAGGAAACCACGAGATCCGCCGCCTCGTCCAGAAAGGCGCGCCATTTTTCGATCCCTTCGGCCGTCCTCAGGTCGAAGTCCATGCGGCAGTGGACGCAGCCATCGCCGAAGTGGCCGTAGAGGGAGGTGCTGTAGCCGTACTCGTTCAGCAGATTCCGGAAGTCACGCAGGTAGTCGCCGAGCCGCTCGGGCGGCACGGCCGCGTCCTCCCAGCCCTCCCAGGCATCGCCCTGTCCGGGGACGAACGCCGTCGCTCCGAGGCCGTCCTCACGTACGTCCCAGACCCTACTCGCCTCGCTCGGGTCCTCGAAGAGCTTCATCGAGGGTGCGTCCTCCGCCTCACCCAACGCCTCCATCAGCTTCTGGGCCTTGCCGTGGCTCTCCTCGGTGGTCTCGCCGCCGAACTCTACCAACAGCCAGCCCTTCCCCTCCGGGAGCAGCGGGATGTCGCCGGGGTGCATATACTTCTTTTTCATGTCGTCGATGAGGGTGTCGTCGATGGCCTCAAGCCCCGTTGGGCCGTGCTGCAAGACCTCCGAGACGTGGTCGCCGGCCTCGTAGATGCTCGGGTAGCCGAGCACGAGCAAGGAACGGTAGGGCGGGCTGTGGACCAGGCGGACCTTGGCCTCTAGGATCGTAACCAAGGTGCCCTCACTGCCGGTGAGGGCGCGGGCGACGTTGAAACCCTTCTCGGGCAAAAGGTCGTCCAGGTTGTAGCCGGAGACCCGCCGCGGGATGTCCGGGTAGCGCTCGCGGATCAGGTCGGCGTACTTGTCGCGCAGATCGCGGAGCTTAGCGTAGATCTCGCCGCGCCTTCCACCCT
>JAIVIG010000316.1 GCA_020200675.1 Actinomycetota bacterium | reverse complement strand
GCGCAGGACTTACAGAGGATGTATGACCTGGGCCTCTCCGGAAAGTCCGAAGACGAGGTCATTCTGAAGCCGAGCGAGGAGTGGCTGACGGAGCACAAAGATTCGGACAATCCTTTCCTGGCCACCTATTTCACTTCGGCCACCCACTATCCGTACACGCTGTCGGAGGGTTACCAGGAGGAAAAGTACGCCGAGGACGAGGATCTCAACCGCTACCTCAACGCCATCCGCCTCCAGGACACCTTCCTGAAGGATCTCTTCGATCAGTACAAGGCTCTCGGGCTCTACGATGACACGGTCTTCGTCATCCTCGGGGATCATGGGCAGGCTTTCGGCGAGCACGGCCTCTATGTGCACGGCAACGTACCCTACGAGGAGGCCTTGAGGATACCGATGCTCGTCCACGACCCCAAGCGGTTCGAGAACGGCGCGCGCGTTACGGCCCCGGTGAGCCAGCTGGACGTTCTCCCGACCATAGCCGACTTGCTGGGATACGAGATCGACGGCGGAGCGTACCAGGGCAGCTCGTTCCTCGGATCGCTACCCGAAGATCGCACGCTGCATTTCAGCTGCTGGGGAGCAGAGACATGCCTGGCGAGCCTCGAGGGCACCGAGAAGTTCATCTACTATTACGACAACCAGCCCGACCAGCTCTTCGACCTATCCGAAGATCCACTCGAGCAGGAGAACCTGGCGAGCGAGCGCCAGGAAGACGCACAGGAGCGACGCAGCGAGCTTCTCGATTGGCGCTCGATAGTAGACGCTATTTACAGGGGCCCGCAGAGCGGGTAGTAACCCGTTCTTCGAAACACTCCATAATCATTCAGAGATCCTGTCCGCAAACCAGTTCCGAGCTGCTTGGATCTCTTCTGGCCCGATGCCGTGCCCGCCGGGCTGCCAGTCGAGCGTGACGTCGGCGCCGGCCTCCCGCAATAACCGCGCGAGCCGCTCGGTGTTCTCGGGCGGCACCATCTGGTCGGAGCGCCCGGCGGCGACGTAGACGGGTGTCTCCGAGAGGTCTGGCGTCCGTTCGGGCTCGAACGGCACCATCGCCCGCAGCAGGATCGCGCCGGCCAGGAGGCGCGGGTACGCCAGGAGCAAACTCGCCGCGATGTTGGCCCCGTTGGAGAAGCCGGCCGCGAAGAGACGTCTCCGGTCGATGCCGTACTCGTCTACGGCCCGTTCGACGAACTCGGCTAGCTCGTGGGTGCGGTCCATGAGGTCCTCGTGGTCGAAGACGCCCTCGGCGAGCCTGCGGAAGAAGCGGGGCATGCCGTATTCGAGAACCTTGCCGCGCGGGCTCAGGAGCGCGGCCCGCTCGTCGAGCATGCGGCCGACGGGCAAGAGATCGTTCTCATCGCCGCCGGTCCCGTGCAGGAGAAGCAGGGTTGGAGCGCCAGGCGCTTCGGCCGGCAAGAAGCGGTGGACGAAGCCCAACGATTCTTCGGCCACTCCCTAGCCCTCCTCGTGCGGTAGGTGGACGGGAGGGAGGACCTCTTCGATGCGCTCCCGGTCTTTCTCCAGCCAGGGTGGGAGCTTCAGGTCCTCGCCGAGGTGGTCCGGGTCCTCGTCCACGGCGAAGCCGGGCGGGTCGGTGGCGATCTCGAAGAGTACCCCGCCGGGCTCGCGGAAGTAGATCGAACGAAAGTAGTTGCGGTCGAGTATGGGGGTGACGTGGAGGCCGCGGGCCTCCAGCTCCTCCCGCCACGCCTCCTGCATCTCGTCATCCGGCGCCCGCCACGCGACGTGATGCACCGTCCCGACCGCCGTCTGCCCGGCGGCCCCTCCCGGCAGGGCCACGACGTCCGCGAAGCTACCGCCGGAGCCGGCCGAGAGGTACCGCGTTCGGCCTTCCTCTTCCTCGACCTTCTTGAAGCCCAGGAGGTTGGTGAGGACGTTCTCGGCGATCTCCTCCGACCGCTCCGAGAGCGTCACGCCGGAGATGCCGCGGATGGCGTATTCTGGGGGCACCGGGCTTCCTTTCCAAACCTCCCCGTTGGGGACTTCGGGTCGGGCGACGAGCTCGATCGCGAGCCCGTCGGGGTCGCTTATCGCCACCATCGTCTCGTCGAAGCGCCGCACCGGCTGGTCGAAGCGGACGCCGTGCTGCAAGAGGCGCTCTAACCAGTAGCCCAACGAGTCTTGGGGCACGGCGAAGGAGGTCGCGCTCACCTGGCCGGTCCCGATGCGCCCTCGCGCCGCGCCGGGCCAGGAGAAGAACGTCATGATGGTCCCCGGATTCCCGCTCGCGTCCCCGTAGTAGAGGTGGTAGCTACCCGGGTCATCGAAGTTCACGGTCTTCTTGACCAGGCGGAGGCCGAGCACGCCCGCGTAAAAGTCAACGTTCTCCTGCGGGTCTTCGGCGATGGCGGTCACGTGGTGTATGCCCGCGAACCTTATGCTCATGGCGATCCTCCCGCTCTTCCCATCCCTGCTCATGCCGTCGCCACGACAGTCTATCGCAACCGGGGTATGCGATGGCGTGCGAGGGTGCCGGATGTCGCAAGGTGGTAGAGTCCTTGCGTGGGTAAGGTGGGCGAGGCACGGGCAAAGGATTTCCTGGGGGGCCTGCGACGCAACCCGGTGATACCGGCGGTCCGGGGACCGGACAGCGCGCTCCGGGTGGCGCTCGCGGGAGAGCACGCGGCGGTGTTCGTGCTCGGAGGCGATATCTTTCGGGTCCTGGAGAGGGTCGGGGCAGCGAGAAGACGACCGGCCGTGTGCATCAACGTAGACCTCGTCGGCGGCGTCTCCGCGGACGCGAGCGGGCTAAGGTTCCTCTCCGGACGGATAGAGGGTGTGATCTCCACGCACCGCCACGTCGTCGAGCTCGCCAAGCAGGCGGGCCTCTTCACCATCCACCGCCTCTTCGCCATAGACTCCGGCGCCGTCGAGCGGGGGGTGAAGCTGATCCGGCGGGCGCAGCCCCACTGCGTCGAGATCCTCCCCGCCCTCGCCTACCCGGAGGTGGCCGCCGCCTACCCCGAAGTTCTCGAAAGACCCGTCCTCGCCGGCGGGCTACTCAAGAGCCAGGAAGACGTCTCCTCCATACTCGCCGCGGGCGCCGCCGGGATCTCGACGAGCGACCAGGGACTGTGGCGTGCTCCGGGGAAAGAGCCGGACGCCAACCTTGACAAGAACTTTAGAACGAACTAAAGTGTTCGCCTACAAAGCAATATAAGTGTCGTAGGCACAGAGATAAGAGAGAGAGCCTCGCGCGAAGCCGACGGGTCCGGTAATCTGCTACCGGAAGCTTGGGTTTCGCGCGGGGCTCTCGTCGTGAGGAGGTGGTTTGGGGGACTGACCAGAGGCAAGCGCGGTTCGTGATGGGAAACGAGGGAAAGGGAAAGGTATGGCAGGGGATTACGTACTAGCTATAGATCAGGGGACCACGTCGAGCAGGGCGATAGTCTTTAACCATGACAGCGCGACGGTTGGAGAGGCCCAGCAGGAGTTCACGCAGCACTACCCCAGGCCCGGCTGGGTCGAGCACGACGCGAACGAGATCTGGGACGTCACCATAGGGGTCATGCGGCAAGCGCTGGAGGACGCCGGGGCCTCTCCGGGGGACATAGCGGCGATCGGGATCACCAACCAGCGCGAGACCGTGGTCGTGTGGGACCGGGAGACTGGTGAGCCGGTCCACAACGCCATCGTTTGGCAGGACCGGCGGGGCGCGTCGATCTGCGACGAGCTCTCGGAGCAGGGCTACGGCGAGATGGTCGCGAACAAGAGCGGCCTCGTCATAGACGCGTACTTCTCCGGCTCTAAAGTCCAGTGGCTCTTAGAGAACGTAGACGGCCTGAAAGAGAGAGCGCAGAACGGTGAGCTCGCCCTCGGCACCATGGACACCTGGATTATCTACAAGTTATCCGGCGGGCGGGAGCACGTTACCGACTATTCGAACGCCTCGCGTACCCTCATGTACAACATTTTCGACCTCAAGTGGGACGATGACCTCCTCGAGATGCTCGGCGGCGTGCCGCGAGAGATGCTGCCGGAGGTCAAGCCGAGCTCCTATGTCTACGGGAACACGGACGCGGACGTCTTCGGAGCGGAGGTTCCCGTCGCGGGCGTGGCCGGAGACCAGCAGGCGGCCCTTTTCGGCGAGGTCGCCTTTGAGAAGGGACTGACCAAGAACACCTACGGTACCGGCTCCTTCGCCCTCATGAACACCGGCACCGAGCCCATAAAGAGCAAGAACGACCTCCTGACCACCATCGCTTGGGGGTTGGGCGACGAGCCGGTCGAGTACGCGCTCGAAGGCGCTATCTTCATAACCGGGGCGGCTGTCCAGTGGCTTAGGGACGGCCTCGGCATCATCGAGAGCGCCGCCGAGACCGAGGAACTCGCCCAGAGCCTCGACTCGAACGACGACGTGTACTTCGTCCCGGCGCTGGTGGGGCTTGGAGCGCCGCACTGGGACTCCTACGCGCGCGGCACGATCATCGGCCTGACGCGCGGCACCACGAGGGCGCACCTGGTGAGGGCGGCGCTGGAGAGCATGTGCTACCAGACCCGCGACGCGGTCGAAGCGATGGAAGCTGACTCGGGGATCGAGATACCGACGTTCAAGGCCGACGGCGGGGCGGCCGCAAACCGGTGGATGATGCAGTTCCAGGCCGACATCCTCGGCGTTCCCGTGGAGGTCCCGGAGATGCTCGAGACGACCGCTCTCGGCGCGGCGTACCTCGCGGGGCTCGCCACTGGCTTCTGGGAGGATCGCGAGGAGCTCAAGA
This sequence comes from Actinomycetota bacterium, assembly GCA_020200675.1. Lineage (GTDB taxonomy): Bacteria > Actinomycetota > Rubrobacteria > Rubrobacterales > Rubrobacteraceae > Rubrobacter_F. The sequence continues at coordinate 10,155 of JAIVIG010000316.1, read as the reverse complement.
ATCGTTGGAGGCTCCGGCGCCGCTACGAGCCGCAGATGGGCGACGAGGAGCGCGAGCGGCTCTACGCCAGGTGGAAGGAAGCTCTCGATCGGGCCAAGGACTGGGCCCAGGAAGCAGTCGAGTCGCCGCTGGCTTAGTAAACCTCACGCAGAGAGGCAAAAGATGAAGAAAGTCATCAACGCGCCCGAAAGGGTCGTCGAGGAGATGTGCCGTGGAATGGAGCTCGCCCATCCGGGCTTGCTCCGCCTGATCCCCGAGCACAACGTCCTCGTTCGCGCGGACGCCCCGGTCCAAAACAAGGTCGCCCTCGTCTCGGGGGGCGGCTCCGGTCACGAGCCGACCCACGGCGGCTACGTCGGCCCCGGCATGCTCGACGCCGCCTGCGCGGGCTCGGTCTTTACGAGCCCCACCCCCGATCAGATGCTCGAAGCCACGAAAGCGGTCGACGGTGGCGACGGCGTCTTCTACGTAGTCAAAAACTACACCGGCGACGTCCTCAACTTCGAGATGGCCGGTGAGCTGGCCGAGGACGAGGGGATACAAACCGACTACGTCGTGACCAACGACGACGTGGCGGTCGAGGACTCGACGTTCACGAGCGGGCGGCGCGGGATAGCCGGCACGATCTTCGTCCACAAGATCGCCGGCGGCGCCGCCGACGACGGCAAGGACCTGGCGGGCGTCAAGGAAATAGCCGAGCGTGTAAACAGCAATGTGCGCTCGATGGGCATGGCTTTGACGAGCTGCATCCCGCCCGAGTCCGGCGAGCCCATCTTCGAGATCGGGGACGACGAGATGGAGATCGGGATGGGCATCCACGGCGAACCCGGCATCGAGCGCAAGAAAATAGAACCGGCCGATGAGATCGTGGACGAACTGCTACAGAAGGTCCTCGGCGACACCGTCGACTTCACCCAGGGAGACGTCGCGGTCATGGTCAACGGTCTCGGCGGCACGCCGCTGATGGAACTCTACATCGCCTACGCCCACGTCTCCGACGTCCTCGAGCGCGAGGGCGTGGACGTATACAAGATGGCCTACGTTGGGGAGTACATGACCTCGCTGGAGATGGCGGGGTTCTCCGTAACGCTCCTCAAGCTCGACGAGGACATGAAGCGGTACCTCGAAGCGCCGTGCGACGTCGCGGCGGGCCGTCCGTTCTAGAAAGGGGAAGAAGTGGATATATTCTTAGCCGAGTTCATCGGCACTTTGATCCTCATACTGCTCGGCGATGGGGTCGTCGCGGGTGTCCTGCTCAAGAACTCCAAGGCCGAGAACGCTGGTTGGCTCACTATCACCTTAGCGTGGGGACTCGCCGTGGCGATAGCGGTCTACGCCGTCGGCCGTATCAGCGGAGCCCACATCAACCCGGCCGTGACGCTCGGGCTGGCGTCCATCGGGAACGTACCCCTCGCCCAGGTGCCGATCTACATCATCGGCCAGATGCTCGGAGCCTTCGTCGGCGCCGTCCTCGTCTGGCTGCACTACCTGCCGCACTGGAAGGAGACCGAGGACCCGGAGCTCAAGCTCGGCGTGTTCTCTACCGGCCCGGCCATCCGCAACTATGCCGCCAACTTCATCGCCGAGTTCATCGGTACCGTCATGCTGGTCTTCGGCGTGCTGGCGATCGTAACGACCTTGAGCGAGACGGGCGTGGGCGACCCGAGTCTCGCCGTGGCCTTCGGGACCGCCGTGGGACCGCTGCTGGTCGGTCTGCTCGTGGCCGTAATCGGTATGGGCTTGGGTGGACCCACGGGTTACGCCATCAACCCGGCTCGCGACCTCGGGCCACGCATAGCCCACGCCGTTTTGCCCATAGCCGGCAAGGGTGGGTCGGACTGGGGGTACAGCTGGATCCCGGTGGTCGCCCCGATCGTCGGCGGCATCGTCGGTGCCTTGCTGTTCCAGCTCACCATCGCTCCCTGATGTAACATCATGAGAGATACCGGGGGATCGGACGCCCGATCCCCCGGAAGGACGGGCAGCTAGAGAGGAAGTTTTGAGCGTCAGGGAAGTCGCCCCAGGGATCACCGAAGCGACAGTCGCGACGGAGCAACACCTAGCCCCAGCCTGCGGGCCGAACCTCTCTTTACCGGGCGGAGGGCAGTAGTGGCGAGCCGCCCGGCCTCGGTCGTCGAGGCGTTCGTCCGGCACGCCGAAGAGACGCCGGAGAAGACGTGTCTGCGCTTCGAGGGCGAGCGGTGGACCTACGACCGGCTGCGTGGCCGGGCCGAGATCTTCGCCGCGCGCGAGGAACTGCCCCGGCTGGAGGCCGTGATCGAGGCTGGTGAAGTGCTGGAGGATTTTTTGAATGCCGCCGAAGCTTCCGAGCCGGTGCTACCAAAGAACGACGACCTGGCGATGATCGCGTACACCTCCGGGACGACCGGCCGCAGCAAGGGGGCGATGCTCCTGCACCGGAACCTCGTCGCCAACATAGAAGCCATATGCGAGGCCTGGAGGTGGACCGCCGACGATCATCTGCTCTTGACCCTGCCGCTCTTCCACACGCACGGCCTCATGGTCGGCGCGCACGGCACGTTCTTTTCGGGCGCGAGCGCCGAGCTGCGGCGCAAGTTCGATGCCGCCGTGGTGTACGACGCCCTGCTCGAAGGCCCTTTCACGATGTTCTTCGGCGTGCCGACGATGTACACGCGCCTGCTCCGAGAGGCGGAGGAGCGCGAGGAGCGTCCATCCCCCTTGCGGCTGTACGTCGCGGGCAGCGCCGCCCTGAGCCCCCAGGCGTTCGAGCGGTTCGAGGAGCTGTTCGGGGAACGCATCCTGGAGCGGTACGGGATGACCGAGACGGGTATGAACCTGACGAACCCCTACGACGGCGAGCGCCGTCCCGGCACCGTGGGCGGGCCGTTCCCGGGCCAGGAGGCGCGGGTGGTGGGCGTCGAGGGTCGCGAACCCATGCCCGCCGGGGAGGTAGGGGAGATCGAGGTGCGGGGGCCGCACGTCTTCGAGGGATACTGGAACAGGCCCGACGCAACCGAGGAGGTTCTTCGGGAGGACGGGTGGTTCAGCACCGGGGATCTGGGCTCGGTAAGCGAGGACGGGTACTTCACCATAAGCGGGCGGACGAAGGAGTTGATCATCAGCGGCGGCTACAACGTTTACCCCCGTGAGGTCGAGGAGTTGCTCGAAGGGTGCGCCGGCGTGGCCGAGGTCGCCGTGGTGGGGCTGCCCGACGAGGAGTTCGGGGAGCGCGTCACCGCCGTCGTGGTGCGTGCCGACCCGGAGCTGACCGAAGCGAAGGTACAGGACTTCTGCCGCGACGACCTCGCCGGCTACAAGAAGCCCCGCGAGGTCGTGTTCGTGGACGAGTTGCCGCGCAACGCGATGGGTAAGGTGCTCAAGCACGAGGTGCGCGAAGGGCTCGTCGAAGAGGAGGTGTAAGCGTTGGCAGCCACCCAAGCTATGCTCGGCGTGATCCAGTCGATGGCCGCCGCCATGGAGGAGCACCGGAAGCACCTGACGAATCTAGACTCCGAGATCGGCGACGGCGACCACGGCAACAACATGCACCGCGGTTTTCAGGCCGCCCTCGAACGCCTGGAGGGCACCGACCCCCCGACGCCGGCCGACGCACTGAAGGCCGTCTCGATGGCGCTCGTCAGCAAGGTCGGCGGCGCCGCCGGCCCGCTCTACGGCACTGCTTTCCTCAAAGCCTCGACCGCCCTCTCGGGCAAGGAGGACCTCTCGCCCGAAGACGTGGCCGAGGCCATCGAGGCGGCGCTCGCGGGCGTGAAGCAGCGCGGCAAGGCCGAGGAGGGAGACAAGACGATGGTCGACGCCCTGGCTCCCGCGGCCGCGGCCGCGAAGGAGGCGGCCTCGGCCGGCAAGGGCGTCGGCGAGGTTTTCCGGGCCGCGGCCGAGGCAGCGAACGAGGGCGCCGAGGCGACGGTTCCACTCACCGCCAGGAGGGGCCGGGCGAGCTACCTGGGCGAGCGAGCTGCCGGACACATGGACCCGGGGGCCCGCTCGACGTACCTGCTCCTCGACGCCGGCGCCAGGTCTCTGGGGGCGTAGAGGGATGGTCGGGATGGTTCTCGTCTCCCACAGCTCTCGGGTAGCCGAAGGCACCGCGGAGCTCGTCTGGAGCATGGCCGGGGAGGTGGAGATGGTCGCGGTCGGAGGTGATGCCGACGGGTCTTTGGGGACGGACCCGGACAGGATCCGCTCTGCAATAGAGGGGCTCGAGGCCGACGAGGTGCTCGTCTTTATGGACATCGGGAGCGCGGTGCTCTCGGCCGAGACCGTCCTCGAGATGTTGGAGCCCGAGGTCGCGGAAAAAGTGCGGCTCGTGGACGCCCCGTTCGTCGAGGGGGCGTTCGCCGCCGGTGTCCTCGCCTCGACGGGCGCGGACGCCGAAGAGTGCATTGAGGCCGCGCGGGAGGCACGCACGGTGTCGAAGCTACACGACGAGTAAGTCTATGGAGCGCAACGGGAGCAGCCGCGTCCCGCACGACATAGGTAGTCATCCCTTCGACCTGATCGTCGTCGGGGCCGGCATCAATGGGGCTGGCATCGCCCGGGACGCCGCGATGCGGGGCCTGAAGGTCCTCCTCGACCACTCCTTGCGGGTGCCGCTCTCCCCGGAGGCCACGGTCGAGACCGGCGTCATCGGGGCGGAGATCCTGTACGCGTTTCGTCGCGAGCTGGCCGAGAAGCTCGGCGACGCACTTCTGCGACGGTCGATGGTCGGGATGGGGCCCAGGGTCGCCCTCGACGTGGACGAGGCCGCCGCGAGGGTCGCGGTCCAGCATCTTGGCTGGTCGCGAGAACGGGCGAAGCGCGAGGTGGGGAGTTCCGCGACTACGTCCGGCGCTACAAGCCCAAGGGCCTGCGCGAGACCGAGCCCCTCGAGGTATAAGTGCGGGCCCCGGATCGCAGCTCCCTGAGGGTGGTGCGTTTCACGGTCGTCCGACGGGGGTACGGCTAAAATATCTGTGGTGAGAACAACCAGGAGGTTACCGGCATGGAGACGGGACGCGGAGCCGAGGGCATACTCAGCGACGAGATGGCGAGCAAGCGCGAGGAGATCGTAGGTCTTCTCAAGCAGGCATACTTCGCCGAACTCGAGACGGTGATCAACTACGTCACCAACTCGACGAACCCCGACGGGGTGAGGGCCCAGGAGATCAAGGAAGCCCTCGAGGAGGATGTCCAGGAGGAGCTCGGGCACGCCCAGCAGTTCGCGGCGCGCATTAAGGAACTCTACGGGGTGGTACCGGGTTCGACGGACTTCAAGGCCGAGCAGACCTTGCTGCAGCCGCCGGAGCACCAGACGGACGTGGTCCACGTGATAAAGGGCGTGATCGACGCCGAGACTAAAGCGATTGAACTCTACCAGCAGCTCGTGGAGACCACCGAGGAGGCCGATCCGGTGACGCAGGACATGGTCATCGCCATCTTGCGCGACGAGCAGGGCCACCGCCGCCTCTTCGAGGGCTTCCTGCGCGAGTACGAGGCCGAGGGATTGGCTTAAAGAGTTATCAGTTTTCAGTAAGGGCGCAAGAGATGCTGGCCGGGCTCCGGCCGGCGCCTGCGGAAAGCCGTCGCTTGGTCACTCCGCTACAACACGAAGAGGAGGCCCGGTCGAAAACCGAGCCTCCAATTCTTCAGTCAGTTTCGTCGCCAGGAACTGACAACTGATAACTATAAACTATCGATTGCTTCCTCGATGGGGGTGTCGCCGGAGAGCACCTCGAAGATCTTGCCGAAGGTGTTCTCCCTTTCGAGCGTCGCGACGATGACGCGGGCGGCATCTTCGCGTGGGATCTCACCGCGCTTCCCCAGGGAAGGGGCGGCTTCTACGGTGCCGGTTCCCTGGTCGTCCGTGAGGCTCCCCGGGCGGACGATAGTGTAGTCGAGCCCGCTCTCCTGGAGGGTCTGGTCGGCCTGGGCTTTGGCATAGAGGTAAGGTTGCATAGCCTCGGAGCCGGAATCCGGATCGGCGGCGCCCATCGCGCTCACCATGACGTAGCGCCTCGTGCCGTGCTCCTGGGCGGCTTCGATGAGCTTCACGGCTCCCCCTCGGTCGACGGTTTCCTTCTTTTCGGGGCCGCTGCCGGGGCCGCCGCCGGCCGAGAGGATCACGGCGTCGCAGCCCTCTACCGTGTGGGAGACCTCCCCTTCGAGGTCGGCGACGATGGGTTCTCCGCCGAGCTCCCGGAGCCGTTGGGCCTGGCCTTCGTCCCGGATCATGGCCCGTACCTCGTGGCCTCCCTCCGCCAGAAAGCGGACGATGTGCTGGCCGACCTGGCCGTTCGCTCCGGCGACGAGCACTCTCACGGGTTTCTCACAGAAGATCGGCTGTACATGGTTCTTCCTCCTTCCTGGTCGCGGATCTTTCCGCGCGTTCAGAGCTTCGCCAGTGTACTCGTTCTACCGGTTCCGAGGGAGTGGTCCTCCGGTGCGCGTGGTAGCGTCCCGGGCGGCTGGGGTATAATCTTGTCCGTTGAGTGATGGTCGAAGCTAGTACAAGCCACAGTAAGCGGAGACGTCGGGGCTCTTCCGGCGTGGTCCTTTAGCCTTGGAAGAGCCGGTCTTTACCTCGCTCAACCTCTTTGCGGCGTTGGTCTTGATCGTCCTGAACGGGTTCTTCGTGGCCGCCGAGTTCGCGCTGGTGCGGGTGCGGGAATCGCGCATCGTGCAGCTAGAGCAGGAAGGCAGCAACCGGGCGGGGGTGGTCCACGGCGTGCTGCGAGACCTCGATACCTACCTCTCTGTCTGCCAGGTGGGGATCACCATCGCTTCTCTCGCCCTGGGTTGGGTCGGGGAACCCGCCGTGTCGGCCCTCATCGCCCCGGGCCTCGAAGCGTTGGGGATCACGAACGAGTCGATCATCGAGCTCGTCGCGGTGGTGCTCGGGTTCGCGGTCATCACCTACGCGCACCTGGTCTTCGGGGAGCAGGCGCCAAAGTACTTCTCCATCCAGCGGGCCGAGGCGACGGCGCTCTGGATCAGCCGCCCGTTGAGAATCATCATGTTCCTTTTCAGGCCCCTGGTATGGCTCGTAAACGCCTCGACCAACTTTATTTTGAGGCCCTGGCGCATACGCCTGGGCGAGGAGATGGAGGCACACTCCGAGGAGGAGCTTCGCATCATGATCTCCTCTTCGACTTCCTCTGGTGTCCTCGACCCCCAGGAGCGCGAGTACCTCAACAACGTCTTCGACTTCGGCGACACGGTGGCCCGTGAGATCATGGTCCCAAGGCCCGACATCGAGGCCCTGCCGCGCGATGCGCCCCTTGAGGAGCTGGTCGAGAGGGCCGCCTTCGGCCGCTACACCCGCTACCCCGTCTACGAGGACGACCTCGACCACACCCTCGGCGCCGTACACGTAAAGGACCTCTTCCGGGCGGCCAAGGAGGACGGCGAAAACTTCGACCTTACGCCGCTCATCCGCGAGTGCCTCGTCGTCCCTGAGAACAAGCGCATAGAAGAGATTCTGCGCGAGTTCCAGAGGCGCAACCTGCAGATGGCCATAGTCATCGACGAGTGGGGGAGCGTGGAGGGGTTGATCACGATAGAGGACATCCTCGAAGAGCTGGTCGGGGAGATCCAGGACGAGTTCGACGAGCCCGAGGCCGCCATCGAGCCCATAGGCGACGATGCCTACGCCATAGACGGCCGCATCCCCATCTCCGACGTGAACGACTACTTCAACCTCGACCTTCCCACCGAGGACTTCGACACTATCGGCGGCTACATCCTTGGCTCCCTGGGCCGCCCCCCCGAGCCCGGCGACACCGTCGACGTCGATGGCGGCATCTTGCGCGTAAAAAGCGTCGACGGCCCCCGCGTCTCCATGCTCACCTTCGAACGGGGCGAAAGGTCCGACGAGGAGGACCGGGACGCCGAAGAAGAATCTTAGGCAGGCACGACTGGTTTCAAGATAAGCCGGTGCTTGCCGGCTAGCTCGGCCATCTCTCGACCGAATACCATCGGGCGGTAGCGGACGTTGTGCCAGAGATCTATCTGGTCGTCGTAGTCTCCCGGAGCGGAAGGCGGCGAGTCGCACGGTATTGGCGTCTCCCCCGAAGGGATACGGACCACGGTTCAGGAGACCGCGCAACGGTTTCACGACTCCTAGAGGATGCCGCAACTCCGCCGCGTGCAGCGCCCCCCAGCTCCAGCGTTCCGGATCGGAGCCGCAGGCTTCCTCTAAAATCTCCATCGCTTCTTCCAGGGCATTCCGCAAGACCTCTTCGGGCAAATCGTCGAGCTTCGCGAGGAGATCCGGGATGAGGTTCGTGAGGTAGGACTCGCCCCCGGTGGGGAGTGGTGAGTTACTGCGATCCACACCGCCCGCAAAGCGTTGGAGGAGAACTTCGAGCGCGACACGAGACACCGCGCCAGGCCGGCTCTCCGCTGCGAGATGCCCGTCCCACGTCGCGAGCTCCCGCGACAACCATTCGGACGCTTTGGGCGGGGGATTTAGCTTCACCATCCTCCGGGCGAGCGCGTGGGCCGGGGTGCAGTAGAGGTCGCCCTGGATGGCGCGGAAGGTCTCCAGGGTGTGTTGGGGCGTAGACCGGAGGAGTTCTTCGATCCGGTCCTTCCGGTAGCCGGGTAGGTAGGCGCCGGGTATGGGGATGGGACCGGCGTCGGGGGCCTCGTTGGCGGAGGCGATGTAGCCCTCCGCGGGGTCGAAGTCTTTGGGCAGCTTCTCGAAAGGTACGAAGCTCTCCCATTCGTGCTCTCCGTCCCATCCGGGAACCGGGCGGACGCCCTCGTGGTTGTTCCTCACGGGGACGGGACCGGCGAGAGCTTTGCCGATAACGCCCTTCCGGTCGGCGTAGATGAAGTTCTGGTTCGGCGCCGTCCAGCCACGCAGGGCGTCGAGGAACTCCTCCTCGCTGCGCGCCCGGTTGACTGCGAGACCCGCCGCGACGAGTTTGGCGGGTTCGGGGGCAGCCCAGCGGAGCGCCATATCGCTCTCGCCGCCCAGGACGTCGGTGACGATGGGGCCGTGCAGCGTGGTCCGGACCTTTTGTACGACCGGCTCGCGGCGGCCACGTACCGGGATCTCCTCCTCCCTGACCTCGGCCTCGCGCAGAGCGCCCGCGTGCTCGTAGGAGTTTGGGTTCCCTTCCGCGAAACGTTCGACGTACAGGTCTTGCACGTCGGTCAGGGCGGCGGTGACGCTCCAGGCGATCTCCTCGTTGTGCCCGATCACCACCCCCGGCGTCCCCGGTAACGAGGCCCCGACCACGTTGTAGGGACCGCCGTAGAGCCCGACCTCGTACCAGAGGCAGGGTATGCCCAGCGCGAGGTGCGGGTCTCCGGCGAGTAGCGCCGAACCGGAGGCGCTGCGCTCCGGCTCCACGGCCCAGGCGTTCGAACCCCCGCCGGGGTCCAGTTGCGCGCGGAGACCGTCCTCTTCTCCAGCGCCGTTAAGAAGCTTCGACTCCCAGCTCGCGGAGAGGCTCCAGGCCATGATCACGGACCACGCTGCCGTGTCGGCGGGCGACCACGGCTCCGGATGGTGCCGCAAGACGAGGAGTTCGGGGGGACGTGGCTCGGCGGCGAGGCAGGCGTTTACCCCGGCGGAGTAGGCTCCGAGGACTTCGTGTGTCTCCGGCGGGCAGTTCTTTTCGACGGAGGCGGCGCTCCTGCCGAAGCCCATCGTACGGGCGAGGCGGTCGAGCTCGAGGGCGCTCTCGCCGATCAACTCCGAGAGACGCCCGTGACCGGCGCGGCGCCCGAGCTCCATCTGGAAGAAGCGGTCCTGGGCGTGTACGTAGCCCTGGGCGAAGAACAGGTCTCGCTCGTTCCCGGCGAAGATCTGCGGCACCCCGAAGCGGTCCCGCAACACCTCGACGGGTTCATTGAGGCCCGGAAGCTCCACCACGCCCTCAAGCCCCGGCAGCGAACGGCGCGAGAGATTCCGCAAGAGCGGTCGCGTCGCCCGTCCGAGTGCTCTGTTTAACGCTTCGCCTGAATGCCTTAGGCTCATGACCCGAGGGAGTTTAGCAGCGGCGGGTGCCCCCTGATAACATTGCACGCGGTCGATGGAGCGGCTTTCTCAGGCTCGAAACGAGGGTGTGCTTGGACACGAAGAGGCGGGATCAGGATATCGGAGCGTTGACGTCCGGGGCGATGGCAGAGCCTTGGGAATGGGTTCAGAGCAAGATACCGCTC
>JAIVIG010000048.1 GCA_020200675.1 Actinomycetota bacterium | reverse complement strand
CCGAGGTCAAGTCCACCACGTACACCTTCTTCACGGTTGGCACCTCCCGCGTTTCGGGCTGGTGTACCACGTGGTGTACCACGAGACCGTATATGCGTCAAAACCCTAGTGGTGTACTACTAGCTAAGATCGACACGGGCGCGGGCTACTCCTCCATAGACGAAGACCTGGCGGAGGACCTCGGTATAGACCTCGACGACCCCGAAGACGAGGTAGAGATCGAATCGGCCAACGGCGAGGAGAAGCGTCCGCTCGTCAGGCTCCGCATTAGGATAGCGGGAAGGACCCTGGACACCAGAGTCACGGTGACCGACCGCAGCGAACTCTCGAAGGACGTTCTCGTCGGCAGCCGGGACCTCGACGGGTTCTTGATCAAACCGAACGAAGAGTGGCTTACCTCCCCGGACGGTCCAAGGCCATAACCTCCCGCGTGCTGCCCCTCAGCGACGGCCGAACATCCTGCTGAAAAATCCCCTGCTGCGCTCGCGTTCGAGGTTCGCTTCGAGTTCTTGCGCCCGCGCGCTCTCCGCCTCGCGGCGTTCTCTCTCCTCGTCGAGCTCCTTCGAGAGCCTCTCCCGGTCCTCGCGCGCGCCGATCGCGGTCCTCTCGGCGCTCTCCAGGAAGTCTTCGACGCCCCGAATCTTCTGCCGGTGATCCCGCCCCTTGCCCTCCAGCGCTTCTAGCTCCTGGAGGGCCTCCCGGTGCAGCTCCGATTGGCGCAGCACGAACCCAGTGTCCCCACTCCCGTAGCTTCTCCACGTCGAGCCTGATGGCGCTGTTGACCTCCACGCCGCTAGCCATCCTTCCGAAGTTCAGCTCGGCCAGGGCGAACGGGAGACCTTCGTGGAGCATATAGACCAGCAGGTCCTCCATAAACCGGGGAAGGGTCGGGGCTTCGATCTGTTCCTCCCACCGGGCCTGGTACTCCTCGGAGAAACCCGAATCCCCGTACAGACCGGCACGCAAAGTGTCGATGTGATCCAGCAACGTAGTGGCCCCTGCCAGGTAGTTGTGGAAGAGGCGGATGACGTCGTCGATAAACAGGTCGAACCTGTCGCGGGTCTTCTCCTCCCACAGCTTCAAAAAGACCATCGGCTGCTCGAACTCGTCGAGGACGTGCCTCAAGTTCAGGTAGTTGGCGTCGAAGACGAAGTAGCTCTTCTCGAGGAGGTTCATCCTGTTGCGGAGCCGGTACCCCTCGCTCGCCTCGATTTCGCGCTCTATCTCGCGCAGTTCCCCCCCGAGCTGCCGTCGCTGCCGGTCCCGCTCGTCCAGGAGGTTCACCCCGGGATAGACCTGGTAACCCTCATCGGGTACGACCTCGCGATCTCGCCGTTGCAGCTCCCCTCCGCCCTGCTGCGCCTCTTCTCGATCCCGATTCGTGGCCACTACGATCGCTCCTGCATAAGACTTCAGGTAAAGAGAGCCGGTCTCCGGCCGATCCTTCCCAACGAAGAAAACTGTAACAGGTTTTGGGAACCAGGTTAAATCTCGCCCAGGTAAGCCTCGCGCACCTTGGGGTCCTCGCGCAGCTTCTCGGCCGGGGCGGCGTTTACGATGGCGCCAGTCTCGAGGACGTAGCCGCGGGTGGCGATCTCCAGGGCCACGTTCGCGTTCTGCTCCACGAGCAGGATCGTCGTTCCCTGTTTGTTTATCTCCTCGATGACCTGGAAGATGCGCTCAACCAACACGGGCGCCAGACCCATCGAGGGCTCGTCCAGGAGCAGCAGCCTGGGACGTCCCATCAGCGAGCGGCCGATAGCGAGCATCTGCTGCTCGCCGCCGCTCATGGTGCCGGCCTCCTGCTTGACGCGTTCTTTCAGGCGTGGGAAGAGGTCGAAGACGCGGGTCATGTCTTCTTGTATCTCTCCGCGGTCGTTCCTGTGGTACGCGCCCATCTCCAGGTTCTCGGTGACGGTCATGCGGTGGAAGATCCTGCGCCCCTCCGGGCTCTGGGAGATGCCCTTCCCGATCATGTCGTGCGCCGGCACGCCCTGTATCTCCTCGCCCCGAAAGACGATCCTCCCCTCCCTCGGCGGCAGTATCCCGTGTATCGAACGCAAGGTCGTCGTCTTCCCGGCCCCGTTGGAACCGATGAGCGTGACGACCTCCCCCTCCTCGACAGCCAGGGAGACGCCCCTCAAGGCGTGGATGTTCCCGTAGTAGCTGTGGATGTTCTCGACTTCGAGGAGCGCCATGCTCTAGCCCGTCCTCGCCGTGCCGAGGTACGCCTCGATAACCCTCGGGTCCTCGCGCACCTGGGCGGGCGCGCCTTCGGAGATCTTCTCGCCGTGGTCCAAAACCGTCACCCGGTCGGAGATGCTCATGACGACCCTCATCTCGTGCTCGATGAGGAGCACGGAGATGCCGCGTTCGCCTCTCAAGCGCCCGATGAGCTGCGTGAGCCGCGCCGTCTCCTGCGGGTTCATCCCGGCCGTAGGCTCGTCCAGCAGGAGCAGTCTCGGCCCCGAGGCTAAAGCCCGCGCTATCTCCAACCGCCGCTGGTCACCGTAGGGGAGGTTCTTGGCGAACGTCTCGCGGGTCCTGAGGCCCACGAAACTCAGAAGTTCCGCGGCGCTCTCGCGGGCCTCCTCTTCCTCGCGCCGCTGCCCCGGCGTCCTCAAGATGGAGCTCAAGATGCTGCTCTTGAGTCGGACGTGCATCCCCGTGAGCACGTTGTCCATGGCGCTCATGGTCCCGAAGAGCCGGATGTTCTGGAAGGTGCGCCCGATCCCCATCTGCGCCCGCCTGTGCGCCCCGAGCCGCGTCACGTCCTTGCCGAGGAAGACGAAGCTGCCGGCGGTCGGTTTGTACAGCCCGCTCACCATGTTGAAGAACGTCGTCTTCCCCGCGCCGTTCGGCCCGATGAGGCTGACGATGGACCTTTCGGGGATGTCGAAGTCGACCGCGTTGACCGCCACGAGGCCGCCGAAGGCCTTGGTTATACCCCGGGCCTCGAGGATGTTCGGGACCGCTGCTCCGTTGCTCGCCTCAGGCACGGGTCAGCTCCGTGGCGCTGTCGTCTTCCTCGGCCTCGCGCAGTTCCTCCTGGCGCTGGCGGTTTGGGATTATGCCCTCCGGTCTCAGGAGCATCATCGCCACCAGGAGGACGCCGAAGAGGAAGAAGTTGTACCTGGGGATGTCCGCGTTCTCGAGCAGGGGACTGTTCAAGGCGTCGCCGATGGCGTGTACCCACTCGTTCACCTGAGGCAGGAAGTAGAAGTTGAGCCCCTGCAGGAGGATGGCGCCCAGGATCACGCCGTATATGTTCCCCATCCCACCCAGGATGACCATGCAAAGGACCAAAACGGAGATGTTGAACGAGAAGCTCGTCGGGAAGATGCTCTTTATGAACGCCCCGTAGAATGCCCCCGCCAGGCCCCCAAAGGTCGCGCCCAGGGCGTACGCCCAGAGCTTCGTCGTCACCAGGTTGACGCCCATCGCAGCCGCCGCGGTCTCGTCCTCGCGCACCGCCATCCACGCCCGCCCGAGCCTGGAGTCCCGCAGGCGGATGTTCACGAAGATCGTGACGAGCACCAGCACCAGGATGGTGTAGTACCAGGGGTTCAGGTCCAGGGTCCCGAACTGCCGCCAGGTGTTCAAGGATTCGGGCAGGAACGGTACGCCGGGCGAGTCTATGCCCTTGATGCCGATCGTGCCGTTGGTGAGGTTGTAGCCGAAGATGTTGTCCCCGTTTAAGAAGAAGCGGGGGATGATCTCCCCGAACCCCAACGTCACGATCGCCAGGTAGTCACCCCTTAGTCTTAACGTCGGAGCCCCGATGATGACGCCCCAGAGCGCCGCGAACGCCCCCGCGGCGATGAGCAGGATCCAGAAGGAGATGTGTATCCCCGGCAGCTCCCTGCCACTCACCTGCGCGGGCAGCGCCGACAAGAACCGGAAGCTCACCTCGTTGAAGTGCGTCGAGGCGAACCAGCCGACCACGTAGGCGCCCAGAGCGTAGAACGCCACGAAACCCAGATCCAGGAGTCCCGCGAACCCGACGACGATGTTCAACCCCAGGGCGAGCATCACGTAGACGGCGACGACTATGATCGGGAACATCAGTTCAAGGCCCAAAGCGCCGTTGATCAGCGGGAACAGGAATGCCAGCAGGATGAGTCCGGCCGGCAACGCGTACTCCCTGGCGCGTGCCATCTCCTACTCTCCTCCTCCACCCTGTACCGCTGAGCGGTCGCCCAAGAGACCCCGGGGCCGGAAGACGAGGACCAGGATCAGGACGGTAAAGATGGCGATGTCCGTCCAGCGAACGCCGATGTACTGGTCCGTCATCGAGCCGATGACGCCGATTAGGATACCGCCGACGACCGCCCCGGTGAGGTTTCCGATGCCGCCCAAAACCGCCGCCGTGAACGCGAAGAGCCCCTGCCTGAAGCCGAGGTCGAAGACCGTGGTGCCGTTGAAGAGCCCGAACATGACGCCCGAGGCCCCGGCGAGGATGCCACCCAAGAGAAAGGCTACGGAGATGGTGCGGTCGACGTTTATCCCCATCATCGCCGCCGCCTCTTTGTCCTGGGCGACGGCGCGCATCGCCTTGCCTTGCCTAGTATTCCGTATGAAATAGGAGAGGCCCGAGAGCAGCGGTATCGTGACGAGGACGACGAAGAGATCCTTCCAGCGGTAGGAGATCTCGCTGGTAACGCCGGCGAGAGCGTTGGCGTCGGAGATCAGGGACGGGAACGATATCTGGGAGGAGCCCTTCCACACCAGCCCCACGTTCTGCAAGATAAAGGACATACCTATGGCCGTGATCAGGACGGCCAGACGCGGTGAGTTGCGCAAAGGTTTGTAAGCAACGCGCTCGATTCCGACGTTCATGAGGCCGCACAAGATCATGGCGACGACGAGCGCCAGAAGCACCCCGACGATCTTCATCGCGGCCCCGCTCTCGTCCCCTATAGGGGCGAATAAACCAAGCCCCAAGAACGCGCCGCTCAGCACGGTAACACCGACGAAGGAGCCGATCATGACGTTGTCGCCGTGGGCGAAGTTGATGAGCTCGACGATGCCGTAGACGAGCGTGTAGCCCAAGGCTATGAGCGCGATGATGGCCCCGTTGGTGATCCCGACCAGAAGCTGCGAGACGAACTGCCCCGGGTCCTTGACCGCCTGGACGAGCAACAGAACCATAAGCGCCGCGACGATCGCCACAGCGATGCGCGACTGCCAGCTCGAAGCTTTGACGCCATCGAGCAGGACCGTGCCTTTTGACCGCGCCTCTTGCGTAGTGGCCATCCACTCGCCTCTCCTACAGCAGGGGACCTGCTCTCCGATCCCCGCGATCCAGAATCTAAGCCTTAGCCTTCCCCGACATCAATAGTCCTGTTGAACTCGAACTGGCCCTCCTGAACCCTCTCTCCCGAGAGTTCGGTGAGGGTAGTGTCGCCGTTCTCGTCGAAGCTCCAGGTGCCGAGCACACCATTGTAGTTGCCGGTCGCGAACAGCTCCCGGACCACGCCCTCGCGGGTGACCTGTCCGTCAGCGTTGTAGGCCCTTTCTATGGCATCGAGCAGCACGTTGGCCGCCTCGTAGCCGTAGGCGGTTAGCGCCTCGACGGGGGAGTCGGGGAACCTCTCCTCGTAGCTTTGGACAAAGTCCTGGCCCGCGCCAGGAAGTTCGCTCGCGGGCAGGCCGGCGAACGTAGCGTAGACCCCCTCCCCCGCGTCGCCGGCTGCCTCAATAAAGGCCTCCTCGAGGATGCCGTCCGCGCCCATAAAGATCACGTCATCGTTCGACATCCCAGCCGCGACCTTATCGTTGACGAGCTGGCCGACGTTATTCGGGGTGATCCCACCGAAGTAGACGGCGTCGGGATTCAACTGCGCGATTCTGCCCATAAGAGCGCGGTAGTTGGCAGCGTTGGGGTCTATGCTCTCCCGCCCCAGGACCTGTATGCCCAGCTCCTCGGCGTTCTGCTGAAACTGGTCGGCGAGGCCCTTGCCGTAGGTCTCCTGGTCGTCCAGGATGTACACGCTCTGGACGCCCTCATCCCTCATCCAGACCGCGCCCGCGCGGCCCTGCTTGTCGTCGGCCACGATCACCCGGGTGTAGTTGCGCTGACCCGTAGGATAGTACCTCTCCGGCTCGTCTGGCTCGCCGCCCGGCTTGGTCAGCCCGACAGCGGTGTTCCCGTGGCTAACCATCCCGAGCCCGGCCTGGTTGAGGATCGGGATCTCGACCGCCGCGCACCCGGAGTTGTACGGCCCGATCCAGCCAACGATCTCCTCGTCCTGGGCAGCGCTCTGGGCATTCTCGGCACACCTGGCCTCGTCCCACTTTCCGGCCTGGGCCGTGGCGTCGTCCTGGGACACGTACTCGATCTGTACGTCCCCGGCCATGTAGTCCCGCTCCTCAAGCGCTAGCGATATGGCGTTGACTACCGTCTCCTGCTGCCCCCTCGACGAGCCCTGCAACGGCAGGTCGCTCACTATGGTAGCGGCTGGTCCTCCGCCTCCCTCGCCGCCGCCCTGCTCTCCACCACCGCCGCCGCACCCCGCGACGACGAAAGCCGCGACCACTCCCAGCACCGTGAGCATCCCCACCCGACGCTTCCCCATCGCCCTGCCTCCTTCTCTCAACCCCACCATACCGGCCCGCAGGCCACCCGACAGACAGCGCTTCCTAGCGGCTACTGTTAAACCGCCGTTAACTCTGGATTATTGTCGTGCCCGCTTTTCCGTGTCAACAGAGCAGGCGAGAGTATGGCCCATGGTATAATCCCGGCTCTCTTGCCGGAGTGGCGGAATCGGTAGACGCGCCGGACTCAAAATCCGGTGAGGGCAACCTCGTGTGGGTTCGAGTCCCACCTCCGGCACACCAAGAAATTTCTGCAAAAGCGGCAAAAATTTACACCTCAAAGAGAATGCCCCGGCCTTCGCGCCGGGGCCGTTTACTGCAACCGTACTGCAACCCGTCAACTGAGGGCTTCTTCGAGGGCGCGGGGCGCGCTGTCTTGTATGTTGAGGAGCACGTGCGAGTAGATGCCGAGTGTGATGGGGACACTGAAATTACTCAGCATCTCCGAGGCGACCTTGGGATTGACGTTCTTCG
This sequence comes from Actinomycetota bacterium, assembly GCA_020200675.1. Lineage (GTDB taxonomy): Bacteria > Actinomycetota > Rubrobacteria > Rubrobacterales > Rubrobacteraceae > Rubrobacter_F. Next base: position 862 of record JAIVIG010000048.1, on the reverse strand, counting down.
CGAGCAGCAGCCCCGCGCTTGAGGAGGGGCTGCCGGTCTCGGAGGCGAACACCAGCCCATTCTCTTGCCAAAGGTGTCGCCTTCCCCCTCTCACGCGAGCTCGGCTATCCCTCGCCTTTGGCAACCCTGCGGGCCAGGCAGCGCAGCTCCATCCTCTTCGACCAGTCCTCGCCCACTTGTCAACACCCCGACACGAGACGTCCTGCGATGGACACTCCAGCGGATCATGGACCGTTATAACAAACACGTGCTTGTACGCGAGTAAGAAGTCGTTGCCCCAAAAAGCCTCCGACTCATTGGTTGTTGTGTTACTCTGGATTTGATGACAATTACTACTTAAACCTGTTGGGAGACACGATGGCGCTCAAGGATCTGGAGGGGCTCAACGAGGCAGCCAAAGGGCTTTCCTCCCCGGAATCGGTGGAGGCGACCAAGAGGGCCCTATCAGTGGTGGCGAAAGACGAGCTCGAGGAGGCACTCTACGCGCGGCTGGTAGGGTGGCTCGCAGCCGCGTTCGAAGAAGCAGACAGAGGCGAGCTCAGGCGAGCGGCCTCGGCTCCCTCAAACGCCGAGTTCCTATTCTGGCTATTCGAGCAGGCCGCCTTGCGGGACGCCCTGGAAGAAGGGCCGCTGTTGAAAGCGAGGCTTAGAGGGATTCAGGCGCGCCGGGAGCTGCTCGAGGCCGAGGGGGGTACGATGGCTTCCGGTCGTGCGGCAGAGCTGCTCGGCGTTACTCAGCAGGCGGTGGACAAACGTCGCAGAGCCGGTAAGCTCCTGGCGGTCCCGGTGGGGCGCAGTTATCGCTACCCGGCGTGGCAGTTTGACGAGCGCGGCCGGGGCGGGGTTCTGCCCGGGCTGGAGG
>JAIVIG010000047.1:7222-10434 GCA_020200675.1 Actinomycetota bacterium | reverse complement strand
TCCATGGACATCGTTCACTTCCTACGGCCATTGTTCGGGGTCCTCGTGTTAGTGCTATGCGTCCGGAGGGGCTCAAAAATACGTGGGGTGCATCTGCCGAAGGGTCGTTTTCGTCGGTCGGGGTCAGCGTTGGGAGTGGGGGCATGATCGAGGGTGGGGGAGGGCCGGGACCTCCGGACCAGAAATGGTGCCCGGCGGTCTCGAGATGTTGAGAAGGGGCGATGACGTGAAAGCTGTGCCGCCGGGCTCATGGGTGTTATGCGCCCGAGAGGGCACAAAAATACTTCACGCGCGGCTCGGGGCCAGAACTTGCGCAACGAAAAGGTGCCTTTGTGCCGGAAGTAATAGGGTGTGGCCGAGGGGAGGAGCGTACGGGGGCCCGATCCCGGCCTTCTGCTTCCCAGGTATCCGTTGCAAGGTGCCCGCGTGGGTTAGAATCTGCGAGCCATGAAGGTACGCGTAGGATTTCCCCTCGGCTCCGACGGCCCTCTCGGGCGGGCGGGCGCGGTCGCGGCCAGCCATCCTTCTTACAAGCTCGACGGGGTGAACGGCTCGGCGCGCGTCTCGGTCGAGTTGAACCTCCCCGACGACTGGCGGCTACTCGACGACTTCTCAGGGCTCCTGCGCGGGGAGGGGCGGGCTGAGTACGCGGCGGACGGGGCGGCTCTTTCGGGCGAGGAGCTCTTCGGGGGCTTGCGGTGTTTCTTGCGCAAGCAGCGCTCCGGGGCGGCGGCCAGGGAGTGGTGCACGCCGCGCAAGCTCGCGGACAAGCAGCTCTTCCCGTGCAAGCAGATCCACGTCTACGACAACGAGCACCTCACCGACAACTCCTGGTACGCCTTCGGCAGGATGGGCGAGGACGGCGCCTTCGAGGTGGACAAGGAGGCTATCACCGACCGCGTCCTCTCCGACCTCGGCCCGTGCGTCCGCTGCCCCATCCTTGACCTCGACACGACAGCCGAGATCGTCGCCCGCCTCCCCGAGAAGATAGACCCGGCCAAGGAAGTGGCCTGGGGCTACAGGGAGGACGGACCTCTATCCGGCTGGAAGGTCGTCAAGGCACGCGACGGGCGAGACCCGGAGGAGACCTCGCCCCAGGAGGAGCGGGAGGGCCTGATCGAGCGCCTGGCGCGCAGCGTGCGCGACGGGGGAGCCGGGGTCGCGGTTGGCGGCGCCGTAGGCAGCCGCAACGTGCCTGCCACCCGCTACGAGGACGTCGGCGGGATGCGCGAGACCATAACCCTGATCCGCGAGGCGGTCGAGCTGCCCATAACCCACCCGGAGATCTTCCGCAAACTCAACATCCGGCCGCACAAAGGTATCTTGTTTTACGGCCCGCCCGGGACCGGCAAGACGCTTTTGGCGCGGGCGGTGGCGCACGAGAGCGGGGCCCACTTCATAGCCGTCTCGGGACCGGAGATCCTCAACAAGTACTGGGGACAGAGCGAGGCGAGGCTTCGTTCCATCTTCAGCGAGGCGCGTGCCAAAGCGCCCGCGATCATCCTCTTCGACGAGGTAGACTCCTTCGCCTCCTCGCGCGACATGATGAGCGAGAGCTTCGAGGCTACCCTCGTCTCCCAGCTCCTCTCCCTGATGGACGGCCTCAATGATCTCGGGCGTGTCTGCGTCATCGCGACCACGAACAGGGCGGGAGCCATAGATTCCGCGCTCCGGCGCCCGGGACGCTTCGACCACGAGATCGAGATCGGGCTTCCCGACGCGGAGGCGCGCCTGCACATCCTCAAGATCCACACCCGCAACATGCCCACTGACCTCGACCTCGACCTGAAGCACATCGCCCAGCACACCGGGAGCTACTCTGGCGCCGACCTCGAGGCGCTGTGCCGCGAGGCCGCCCTTGTATGTATGCGCCGCACGATAAACCTGCGCGACCTCGAAAAGCGGATCGCGCCCCACCAGCTCTCCGCCCTCTCCGTCACCACCTACGACTTCCGCACCGCCATGAAGCGCGTGGGCCCAAGCATCCGGCGCTAGGCGCCTTCCGCTATCATGGCCGCGTGCTCCCGCTCCCGATAACCGTCCTGTTCCTGGTCGCCGTCAACCTCATTCCGCTCTTCGGCGTCCTCTTCTTCGGCTGGAGCCTGTTCTCGATCATGTTCCTTTACTGGATCGAAAACGGCATCATCGGGTTCTCCAACATCTTCAAGATCGCCCTGGCACGCGCCCCGAGCTCAGGGGGTTCCGGCTTCACGATCAACGGACGGCCCGTAAGCCCGTCCAACAAGGAGATCAGGATCATCTTCTTCATCTTTCACTACGGCCTCTTCTGGACGGTGCACGGGATCTTCGTTTTCGTGTTCTTCGGAATGACTTCCTCTTCGGAACTTTTCGGCGGCGTCGGTCTCCGCGGGGTTGCCATAGCCGCGGCCGCGCTCTTCCTGAGCCACGGCTTGTCCTTCTTCGTCAACTTCCTCGGCAAAGAGGAGTACCTGACGGTCTCGCCCGACCAGCAGATGATGGAACCCTACTCGCGCGTCGTCGTGCTGCACGTGACGATCCTGGCGGGCGGCTTTTTCGCCGACTCGCTCGGGGCGCCTCTGGCCGCGCTCGTCTTGCTGATCCTGCTAAAGACCGTTATAGATCTCCTGGCGCACCTGAGGGAGCATCGCAAGGCACAGATGAGGTCCGGCCCCGCCGCGCCGGCGGGTGGTTAGCGCCCGGCGTTTCCCTTTAGTACCTGCTCGGGCGAAGGCACGGCGGGCTCGTTCTCGCCGCGCATCAGACGCCTCCTCGCCGTCTCGCGGCGGCCGATGGCGGGGATGTGCTCGGTGGCTTTGGCCAGGCCGAAGAGGGGCATGTTGGAGTAGATCGCCTCGTAGCCGGCCCGCTCGACCATGTAGGTCTCGTGCCAGATGCCGACGCTGCCGTCCGCCCCGACCATCCGGTCGACCGCTACGATGGACGCCGACGGGACCGATCAGACACAGCGCACCACCAACACCGCGGCAGACTGGTTTCCTGACTGGCAGCGGGTAATACCCTAGCGCGGCGACGCTACTCACCCTCCGTCTCCTCAAGCCGCCACCGCGCGGTCTCCAGGGCGTCGCCCACCAAGGTCCTGGCGTCGGCGATAGCTCTCACGAAGGCCGTCTCGTCCTCGTCACGCGTCTCGGGGTCCAAGAAGTGCTGGGCGGCCTCAAGCTCGCTGTCGGCCCCGGCCAGGTGCTCGCGCATCCGCTCCAGGGTTATCT
>JAIVIG010000047.1:0-7205 GCA_020200675.1 Actinomycetota bacterium | reverse complement strand
TTCCTCTGCCGTCAGGGGCGCTGAGCTTGGAGGACTGGTCCTCTACCGTCCTTTTACTTACGCGCAGACACAAGCTCGGATATTTGCTCGGTTATTTCGCGTATAGCGCCCTTGATGTGAGCTTCGAGCAGCCCACGCCGGTAGTCGTCCTCAATGCCCCTCACATAGCCTAACGCTGCTTCCATAGAGTCGCGGACGTTGTTGAGTCGCGTAAGCAACTCCTGTAAATCCTCATGCTGGTCCATCACATAACTCCTTATCCCTCATCCGGCGAACCTACGGTAGGAGGCTATCGCCAAGCAGAGGAGGGACATGTGGATCATCTGCCAAGCGCACATGTCCCTCATCCGCCCGGCTTCTTGGCGCCTGGAATGCAGGATTGACATCCTCCGGCTCTCCTCGGGGGTCGGGGTGTAGCCGGGAGGCTGGTGCTCCCGCATCCACGCTTCGGCAGCCTCGGCAATCCTCGTGGCTTCGTCTTCGTTCCAGGTGGGCACGGTCTCCATTCTAGACTACGACCGGGCCGGGGTCCTTGCACTCTCTCTATAAGGGCTCCGGCCTTCGGTTGGCTCGGAGCTCCGGTCCGCCGAAGGGCGACAGGCTTTCGGTAAAGGTATCCTACCCTTACAGGAGCGAAAAGAGGAGGGCACTGTGATGGACCGGGAGAGGCCGAGCGCCTCAGAAGGAAAAATCCCCGAGGCGTGGATCGGGCAGGAGGTGATGCTGGAGACGACGGAAACCCTCTCCAGCGATCTCCGAGCCGCCGCGCCCGTATACCTGGAAGATGTCAACGATAGGGGCGTCGTCATGCTGGTGACGCGGCACCACGATCAAAGCCAGTTCTCCCGATACTTCTACCCCTGGAGCGTTGTGGGCTGGATACGCCTAGCAGAGGAGGACGAGCGGACAGAGCCGCGCGCTACAGACTCCTAGCGATGCCCCATCCTCAGGGGCACGGGGTCGAAGTTGACTCTGTTAGCTCCCGAGAGTAGATCTCTAGTAGGTAGCAAAATATTCGGGCCAGCGAAGCCGCTCCTGTCAAGAGTCGGCGATCACCAGCCCGCGCGACAAACCCTGGTCGTGCCACAACGCCAGTGCCTGCGGCTACTTAGTCGGCCTTCCTGCTCATCGGTCCTTACCTCCTACTCGAGGTACAACGACGGCGTAACCAATATTGTACCACACATTACTAAAGCTGAACCGCACTCTTGGTCGAAGCATATTCTCATGTCCTATTCGCCGAGCTGCGTAGAAGAGGTCTACTTCTCGGAAATCCGTATGCAGCATCCCGCATAGCCCCACCCGCATAGGGGCGGAACTTGGCCGGGGTCCTTACATTCTCTGTAGGGGCTCCGGGCTATTCCTCTTCTCTGGTTGAAAAGCGACCGGTATGATTACTCGAAGTAGTCGACATTTTTGGCTATGTAGCTCTGCATCTCCTCGGGGACTTCGTCCTCGGGGTAGATGGCCTCAACTGGGCACTCCGGCTCGCAGGCGCCGCAGTCAATGCACTCCTCGGGGTTGATGAAGAACTGGTCCCCGCCGTCGTAGATGCAGTCGACCGGGCAAACCTCGACACAGGACTGGTCCTTGGTACCTATACAGGGCTCCGTAATTACGTAGGTCATCTCTTTAGCCTCCTTCCTAGGGAGCTGCCGCTCCTTTTCTTATCCCTTTTGTATCTTATGCACCTAGCGTTGGCAATCCGACATTGACTGTCGTCACGGCAACAGATGATGTGGGTCACACGACCATGTGACTTACGTTAGTTTAAGTGCGCGACAGTCCTCGCCCTTATGCACCGAGTTGCCTAGAAGGGGTGTTCTCAGACGTTCGTCCGTAGTGTTCTCAGGAAGTCCGACCTATACGGAGTACGTGTCGGAGACGGCAGGAGATAGACCGGAGGCTACAGGAGGAGCGCGCCCGCGAGGACCCGCCTGCGGACTATTCGGAGGACCTGGAGCGCCTTGAACGGGAACTCGCCGCCCTCAGGCACAGGCTTTGTGCAAGCGAGGCCACATCCCGATGATGAACACGACGAAGGGCTCGTCGATCCGCGCCGTGAACCGGTCGTCCAGCACCCGGGCCATCAGAGGCGCTCTTCTTCCTCTCGTCGCTCGACGATGAGCTCCTTTACGCGCAAGCGGCCTACCTCGAGCTCCTCGATCTCGAGGCGCCCGATCCTGCCGCGCTTAACCGCGAGCGCCCGGATCGCCAGAGCCCCGATCGCTAGAGCCCCGATTGCAGTCGCGCCCACAGCCAGCGCCCCGAGACCCATGGCCCCCGCCGCCTGCGCCCCGAACGGGGGATGCTTTGCTCTCCGTGTTCTCATCGCTCTCTCCTTTCTTCGACGAATGGTTCCGTGAGGAGGCCGACGCACAGAAGACCTAGCCCGGCCACGTTCAATACGACGCGCAAAGAGTGCAGCCTGTCCCAACGTTTCCGCAGCTCCACGAACTCCTCCCCATCCGTCTCGGGGGACATCTCGAGCACCATCTACCTCCTTCGACCTTGCGCCCGGCTCGCCACCACCGCCCGGAAGGCGGTCACGGCCAGCGTCACCAGGCCGAACAGCAGCCCCGTCAACACCACGAGCGCGAGCACGCCCCACACAGGGCTGCCGTAGACCGCGTAGATGTCCCGTACCGGCGCCTCGCGCTCCGCGCTCACGAAATGCACGAAGAAGACCAGCACGACCCCGACCAGCGCGACGAACAGCCACCACCCCGCCACTACCCAACCCCGCAAGTTCATAAAGATCCCAGGCAAGAGCAACGCGTAGATCAGCAAACTGAAAGTGAACGGCGTTACCGCCTCCTCGAACGGCCACCCCGAATGGTTGCCCCGCCCGACGTGGTCCACGTGGTGAAGAACCCCGAACACCGTCACCACGCAACCTAGAGCCAACAGCCTTCGCCGCCACCACTCCCGCCCCATCCGCGTCACACCAGCCACCCCTCCACTCAAACCTTCCCTCCAGAATTCATCTCTGCTAAGGTATGTAAATATTGACATATGAACTCTATGAGATAGCATTGCATATGTCAAGGGTGACATATGCAGATTTTTGGAGGAGTATGACGACGCTGGGGTATGCGATCCTGGGTTTGCTCTCGCGGGAGGAGCTCTCCGGGTATGACGTGGCGGGCCGGATGCGGGCGAGGGTGGGGCACTTCTGGGAGGCGTGGCACAGCCAGATCTACCCCGAGCTCGCTCGTTTGGAGGAGGCAGGGCTCGCGACCCACCGGGTCGTCGAGCAGCGAGGCAGGCCGGACAAGAAGGTCTACAAGATCACGCCCGCGGGCCTCGAGACCCTCAAGGAGTGGGTGACGGAGCCGCCGGTGCCGCGCCCCGCGCGTGATGAGCTGGTCCTCAAAGCGTACTCTCTGTGGCTCGTCGAGGGCGGGGGGGCCATTGCCCTTTTCAGGGATCAGGAGCAACGACACGGGGAAAAACTACTCGAGTACGAAAGCATAAGGGCCTGGATGGAGAAGGAGTGGGGCGAGGAGGTACTGCGGACGGACTCCCCGCGCTTCGCCAGCTACGCGGCCCTCCAGCGCGGCATCGTCTACGAACGCGGTTACGCGGAGTGGTGCCGCTGGGTCGCCGAGCAGCTCGCGGAGGGCCAGCGGACGAAACGTCCCAGGAAACCAAAGGCCGTCTGAGCGCGACCGTTACCGGCGTCCCCGGATGAAACCGATGCCCAGGGTCAGGAGCCCCACTGCCAGCACGACCCCGGCGACGTAGGCGAGGTTGATCAGCGCGTTGGGCTCGGTGGCCTCCGGGGAGAGCACCGAGAGGAAGAAGGCCAGCGGCATCAGGATCGCCGCTGCCGGTAACGAGAGGCGCACGACCCACCTCATTCCCTCAGAAAGAGTAGCCTCATCCACGTAGCGCAAGGCCACTAAAGAGAGCACAAGCCACACCCCGGCGTGGGCGTGGCCGGCCCGCCAGAGGTCTTGCCTCAGGTCGTTCTGGGCGTAGCTTGGGTCTCCTATGAGCAGCGAGAGGATGCTCATTCCGCCTATCTCGACCGTAGGTACCAGGATCAGCAGGATCCCCGCCACCAGCCGCGATTGGGGACTCATCTCGTCCCTTCCTTGCCCCATAAAGCGTAGAAGAGCCCTCCGCCGCGCGCCCGCACCTCTAGGTGCCCGTCCCCGGCCAGCTCCTTGAGCATCCTGTCCGCCTCAGCCACCGAGAGCGAGGTCTCCGTCGCCGCCCGCACCGGCGTGAGCTCGCCGTGCTCTCGCAGGGCGATCAGCAACTCCCGCTCGCTGTCGCCGGCCGGAGCACGCATCGCCTTCCGATTCCCCTGCGAGGCCAGACCTCTCAGGAGCAGGCCGAAGGCCGGGAACGACACCCACCCGTAGGTGGTGAAGATCCACCATAGGCCGGGGACGAAGGCGATCAGGAAAAAGCCCGAGAGCGCCACCGGCGCCAGCACCACGAGCGCCGCCGTGACCCGGGCCTTCGGGTCCATCTTCTCCACATCGATCCCGAAGAAATCGCCAGACTTGCCAGGACGCTCCCACGATCCCAACCCCGGCCTGTGCGCCACGGATGTTCTACCGCACATTTGCTTCTCCTTTCTTGGTAACCTCCTTCGCGGGGGTTCCTTCGCTCGCTATGGCGCGCACCTCTTTCTCCACGTCGTCGAGCCAGGCCAGGGTGTTCTCGTAGTGGGAGAGCCCGTACCGGAGGCACATGAGCCCGAAACGGGCCTGCGGTATCTCGCGCACCTTTTTCTCCGTTTCCCTCAACCGCTCCAGCGAGTCCCGGAGCGAGGAACGGTGGTCCTCGATCATAGCCAGCAACCTCTCCGGGTCCTGGTGCCGCCCGAAGAAGAGCTGCACCATGAACTCGGAGCGGAAGCTGTTCGCCGCCGGCGGCTCTTTCAGCGCCGCGACGAAGTAGGCCCGGCCCTCCGGCGTCAGGCTGTATACCTTCTTGTTGGGCCGGTCGGACTGAACGACCAGGGTCGAACGGACGAAGCCCTCCTCCTCCAGGCTCCTTAGCGCAGGGTAGATCGAACCGTAGCTCGCCCCAAAAAAGAACCCCACGCTCTCGTCCATCGCCGCCTTGAGCTCGTAGCCCGTCAGATCCCCCCTCGTCAAAAACCCCAACAACACCGCCTTCAGATCCATCGCCATCCTCTCATATATGATTTGATATAATATAACAGATCAATATATTATTCGTCAATATAGCTATGGTTCTTCGGAGGTGCTCTCGGGTTTGGTTGTGTCTGTGCTGATTTATCCGGTTAGAATCCGGGTTTGCGTTGGGTCGAGAAGGAGGGTCGTGGAGACGCGGAGGTACAGGGCGGAGGATCTGGGGCCGCTGGCGCGTACGGGAGCGCTGGCTTTCGGGGGTAGCGTCGCGGACTGGGAGAAGTACTACGTGGAGAACCCGCGGGTTGACTTGGATCTCGTCTACGTCCTCGAGGAGGACGGGGGGGTGCGGGCGACCGCTACGGTGCTGCCGCTGGAAGCCTTCGTGGACGGAGAGGCGGCTCCGATGGGGGGCATCGCGGCTGTCAGCGCGCACCCGGCTTACCGGCGGCGGGGGTACGCCGGGGAGCTCATGCGCGCGCTGCTGCGGGCGATGCGGGAGAGGGAGATGCACCTCTCGATGCTCTGGCCCTTCGCCCACGACTTCTATCGGGTATATGGTTGGGAGCTGGCCGGGGAGTCTATCGCGTACACCTTCAAGCCGACCGACCTTCCGACGAGCCCCGAGCAGAAGCGGGTGCGGGCTTACGAAGAGGAGGATCTGCCGCGCTTGATGGCTCTACTCGAAGAGGAGGCGTCGGGGTATCCGTGTTGCGTGCGCCGGGGTGAGGGGCGGTGGCGCGAGGTTCTGGCCCGGGAGAGCTGGGGGGGCGCCGTTTACGAGCGGGAGGGGCGCCTGGAAGGGTACATCCTCTATAGGATGTCGGACTGGAGGGAGGACCGCGAGCCGCATCGCACGCTCGCGGTTCAGGAGCTCGTGTGGGGTACGACGGGGGCGCGGGAGGCCCTGATCTCCTTTCTGGCCGCCCAGGACCCGCTGGTCTTCGAGATCAAACACCATGTGTCCCGCGGCGAACTCCTCCACCCTTACCTGCGAAGCTCCTACGTCAAGGCGGAGATAGAGCCCGAGTTCATGCTCCGCCTCGTGGACGTCGAGGGCGCGTTGAACTTGTTGGATCGTGCGATCGCCGAACCCCTCGTCCTCGAAGTCTCGGACGACGTCACAGAAGAGAACGCCGGCTCCTATACCGTTGGGAACGGCGAGGTCGTCCGCGGCGCGGAGGCGGCCGAGAAGGTGACGCTCGACGTGCGCCAGCTCGCGCAGCTCTACGCCGGGTACCTCCCGGCCCGGCAGCTCGCGCGCCACGGGCTCATCGAGCCAGGCTCGCCGGAGGCGCTTGAGCTTCTGGAGGCGCTGTTCCCGGTGGGCGACCCGTGGGTATATCCTACGGATCATTTCTGAGGGAGGTTTCAGGTATCAGGTTTCAGGTATCAGGCTTTAGGTTTCAGGCTTTAGGTTTCAGGTATCAGGTTTCAGGTATCAGGATTATCTCGTTCGCTTTCGATCATGTGTATCCAGAGCGGCTCTCTGCAATCTCGCTGTAAACTTTCGGTTGCCGGACGGAGTAACACAGTCCGAGGATAAGCTGACGGCTGAAGCCTGAAGCCTGAAACCTAAAGCCGACCAAAGGGAGGCGTTCATGGAGACCACGGGCACGGTCGGGTACGCGGCGATATTCGAGCAGTTCCACCCGACGGACCTGCTCAGGTGGAGCAAGGTCGCGGAAGAGAACGGCTTCGCCTCCGTCATGGCCTCGGACCACTTCCACCCCTGGACCCCGGAGCAGGGCCAGAGCGCCTTCGTCTGGTCCTGGCTCGGCGCCCTGGGGGCCACGACCAGCATGCGCTTCGGTACCGGGGTGACGCCGCCGGGCTTCCGCTACCACCCGGCGATCATCGCCCAGGCCGCAGCTACTTTGGAGGCCATGTACCCGGGTCGCTTCTGGCTGGGCTTGGGAGCGGGAGAGGCGCTGAACGAGCACATCGTCGGCGAGTACTGGCCCGAGGCTCCTGTACGGCTCCGCATCCTGATGGAGTCCATAGAGGTGATCCGGCGTCTTTTTAGCGGCAAGGTGGTCAAGTTCTCGGGCGAGCACGTAAAGCTGGAGAGCGCGAGGCTCTACACCATGC
>JAIVIG010000526.1 GCA_020200675.1 Actinomycetota bacterium | reverse complement strand
GAGACCATCTATCGGGTGTACTGCCGCACCGAAACCGGACGGTACCTGTTCGTCGCACTCCTGCTCTACGAGGACGGCGAGGAGGCGCTACCGCTAACGGCAAGAGAGATGACCGACAAAGAGAAGAGGAGGTACGCAAGATGAGCGACACCGCGGCGAAAAAGCGGCGGAGACCCGCCCAGAAGCGGATCGAGGAGCTGGCCGACTACTACGACCGCACGGACACCGGCGATCTGCCCTGGGAAGAGGCCGACCATGTGATCATAGAGCGGCCGGTGCTGGAGCAGATCTCCATAAGGTTGCCCAAAGAGGACCTGGAGCGTATCAGACGGCGCGCCGCCAAAGCGGGCGTCGGCTACACTACGCTCATCCGCATGATCCTGCGGGCGCACCTCGACGACCCGCTGACCCGCTAGCGAGAACCGCGGCAGAGCGTGGCACGGCTCCGAGTGTTCTCGGAGGACGAGGAGGTCGTTGGCACAATGGGCATGTTCGATTATGTCAGGGTGGAGGGCCACCCTTTGCCCGGGCTGGACCCGAAGCTTCTCGACAAAAGACAGGACGAAAATGAGTCGCTGGCGGAGGGGCCGGCCGTCTTCCAGACCAAGGATCTCGAGAACTACCTGGGCACCTACGTGATAAAGGACGGCAGGCTCTTCCGGCGGATCTACGAGAGGGAAAGGGTGCCCGAGGAGGAGCATCCCTACCACGGCAAACCCGAATGGGACGAGGGCGGCGAGGTCTTCGGCAAGTATCACTACCGGTGGGTGGGCTCCACGAGGATCGTGGGGCACAAAGACGTGGACCTCGATTACCACGGGGACGTCCGGTTCTACGCGAGTAAGAAAGAGCTCGGGCTGGCGGAGGACCGGGGGAGCGGCTGGGTCGAGTTCAAGGCCCGCTTCACCCGCGGCGACCTCGAGTGGATAAGACCGGTCGAGTGAAGTAGTCGGAGGGAGATTTACTGCAACAGTACTGCAACCGGGCTGGTACAAGCTGGTACGCAGCGGACAAGCTGGTGCCAGAAATCCCGCAAAACGCCTGCAAATAAAGGCAATCACCGGACGTGCTAGGACGGGCTAGAATATGCCGGTTGGCTTTTGCACGGCGGAGGTCAGGGGTTCGACTCCCCTCGGCTCCACTCTGAAAAGTTACAGTTTACAGGTAGAACGTGAGGGATCGGTAGAGGCCAGGGAGCTTATCCGGGGCCTCGTACTGCAACCCGCTACTGCAACACATTCTCTAAGCCGGCGCCTCCCCCGCGCACGGCCATGAGAGTTCTTGGTACGCTGCTGCCACCCTCATGCTCGAGGCCAACGTGCACCCCCGCGTGGTCCAGGAGATGCTCGGGCACGCCAACATTAGGCAGACGATGGACCCCTACTCCCACGTCCTGCCCAACATCAAGGCAACTGACGACAACCCCATATCGTACGCGGTGAGGACGAGAACCTGACAAAACCTGACATCCAGGTCAGCCGGATCGGGCCAACCTCCGAAACCAAGCCTATGGAAGAAACCGCCCCGTGCAAGCGCCGGCCTTATTACATGCGAACGCAGGGAAGACACTGCGGACGACCTTGCGCCACTACGTTGGAGCAAGGAAGATGTGGTCGTCGAGAAACGCCAAACGGGGAGTATGAAGATAATGGCCGACCGAGAGCGCGGGTTAATGTGTCCGCTCCTGTGATGCTGCTGGCCTTCCCCTGGTCCTGCATCATTGACCGGAGGGGTTGAGGCGAATGCAGATCATAGATTCGCACACGCACGTCGACGAGTACGAGGCCTTCGGGTGGTACGACCCGCCCGAGGCGATGATCGAATTGCTCGACGAAGCGGGCATCGAGAAGGC